>CAXNFL010000158.1:0-5211 GCA_964201555.1 Kiritimatiellia bacterium | reverse complement strand
CGCGCAATCTCGAACATGCCGTCGGCATGGTCAAGAAGTTCGGCGGCCACGCCCAGGGCACCCTCTGCTACACGATTAGCCCCGTCCACACCGTTCCGGCCTTCGTGAAGGCCGCCAAGGAGCAGGTCGCGCTGGGCATCGATTCGCTCTGCATCAAGGACATGGCCGGCATCCTCTCCCCCATCGCCGCCGAAAAACTCGTCAGCGCCCTGGTCAAGGAGATCTCAATCCCGATCCAGGTGCACTCGCACCTGACCAGCGGCATGGCCATCGCCACCTATGTCGAGGCCGTCCGCGCCGGCGCCGGCGCCATCGATTGCGCCGTCTCCTCCATGGCCGGGTTTTCCTCCCAGCCGCCGGTCGAGACCATGGCCGCCATCTTCGAGGACATGCCCTGGCATGCCAACCTCGATATGGACGCCATCTCCAAGGCCTGCAAGTATTTCACCGAAATCGCGCCCCGGCGCCAGCTCAGCCACCATGTGGCCGACAACATCATCGATCCCGAAATCCTCAAGCACCACGTGCCGGGCGGCATGATCAGCAACCTGCGCGGCCAGCTCCAGCAGCAGAACGCGCTGGACAAGCTGGACGCCGCGCTCGAAGAGCTGCCCCGCGTGCGCGAGGACCTCGGCTTTCCGCCGCTCGTCACCCCCACGAGCCAGATCCTGGGCTCCCAGGCCGTGCTGAACGTGATCGCCGGCGAACGCTACGCCATCGTGCCGCAGGAGGTGAAGGATTACGTGAAGGGCCTCTACGGCCAATCCCCCGCCCCCATCAACCCCAAGATCCAGGCCAAGATCCTGGGCGACGAGAAACCCATCACCTGCCGGCCGGCGGACCTGCTGGAGCCCATGCTCCCCACCGCCACGCACAATGCGCCGCCCAACCTGATCCAGAACGAGGAGGACATCCTCTCCTACTGCCTCTTCCCCGGGCCGGCCCTGGACTACTTCAAATGGCGCGCCCTGCCCGCCGAAGAGCGCCCGCCGATTCCGGCCGACGTCGAGGCGAAGGCCGACAAGCCCGCCGTGGCCGAGGATAAAGCCGCGTCCGCCGCCACGCCCGCCGCCATGCTGGCCGCCGAGGATTATGACGCGCTCCACGGCCTGCTCGACAAGGTGCAGTCCATGGGCCTGTCGGAGTTCATCGTGCGCAAGGACGACCGGACCATCAGCATCAAGGGCACCGGAGCCGCTCCGGCCGCCTCCACGGCCGCCCCCGCCAAATCCGGCGAGGCCAAGGCTGAAAAGCCGGCGCCCAAGGTCGAAAAGGCGGCTCCCGCCGCTCCGGCCGCCGTTTCGGGCCCCACAATCAACGCCCCGATCGCCGGCACGTTCTACGTCACCAAGGGTCCCGGAAAGCCGAACCTGGTCAATGAGGGCGACACCGTCAAGGCGGGCGATGAAGTCTGCATCGTGGAAGCGATGAAGCTCTTCAACCCCATCAAGGCCGCGTTCGCCTGCAAGATCGTCAAAATGCTCTGCGCCCCGGGCGATACGGTCAAGAAGGACCAGCCCCTTGTGCTGGTCGAAAAACTCTAGGCAGGAACCACCGGCAGCAACACCCGCGAGGGTCGCGCTGCCGAATGCCAAACCGTCTGGCACGCCGCACGCATGCGCGTGCCGGACGCGTCCGCTTCTCCCGTATTGAGATTCCTCGCAAACCGGGGGAAGCAGCTCGACGTGACCTCCACCCGGATGCAATGACCGGGCAGGAAGACGTTGGACGTGACGCCCATCGGAACCTCCAGCTCCACCACCGAGCCGGGCTTCATCATCACCTCCCGGTCAAGCCCTTCCCGGAAGCGGGCGCGGGCAATGCCGTCGCTCAAAACGATCGATCGCCCATCGGGGTAGACGTCGCACAGGCGCATCACGAAATCCGTGTCCACGCAATCCGAGGAAATATAAATGACCGCGCGCACATGGCCGGTCACCTCCAGCGGCGCGGTCTGCCGCTCGCCGGTATACACCAGGACATCGTCGCGCCGCTCGAGGGGAACGTGATCATTCGGTCCGCTCGGAGCGCCATACGTCGCCCCGCCCAGCGTGGGAACGGGATTGTCCGGATTGTAGGTGAAGCGATCGCAGTCGGCGCCGCCCGCCGGCCGCTCGCGCCGGAGCGTTCCGTTCCCATATAAGCTGTTGGCGGAGCCGCCGCCGAGGAAAAACTCGGAGTCCACCGCCCGGGCCAGGGGCCATTCCCCTTCGTCGCGCCAGACGTTCGTCCCCATGACGAAAAGGCGGACCGGAGCCTCCTGGTCCACGCCATTGGGCTCGCCCTTCACCCACCGGTCAAGCCAGCGCCTGTACAGCCCGTCCATCCCCACCACCGCCTGTTCGCCAAAATCAAGCTGCCCCGCGACTCGACCGCCCAGGCCATGTTGCCACGGCCCCAGGATCAGCCGCTGCGAAGCCCGCGCACGCGGGCGGCCCTTCGCGCGAATGCCGGTATAATTGCGGGCCGTTCCTTCGCCGTAAAAATCATACCACCCGCCGCTGTGCAGGGCCGGCACGTCAAATTCGGCATAATGCCCCTCAACGCTGGCGGCCGCCCAATACGCGTCATAGGTCGGGTGCGCCAGCCATTCCCGGAAATAGGGCGCGTCAAAGCCGGCCGCCGTGTCCAGGGTCTGCAACGGAAGATGCCGGAAAATCTTCTCCAAATCAGTGGTGTCGTGCGTCTGCCCGCTCCGGCCCGAAACGGCCATCCCCCAGGTGTACGCCAGGGAAAGATTGAACACGCCATTGAAATAGATCAGATCCTTGAAAAGGTCGTTGCCCATGACGCCGGGCGTGATGCCCCGCAGCCCCGGCGGCCGGGTCCAGGCCGCCGTCAGCTGGCAGGTCGAACAATACGAATTGCCCAGCATCCCGAGGCGTCCGTCGCACCACGGCTGCGCCTTCACCCAGGCCAGGGTGTCGAACCCGTCCTCCGCCTCGAAGAACGGCTGGAACCGGCCTTCCGAATCGAACCGGCCCCGGCAATCCTGCTTCACCACGGCGTACCCGTTTTGAATATAGGCATCGCCCGGCGCGAACCCGGAATTGTTGTAGGGGGTGCGCACCACGATCACCGGAAACGGGCCCGGCCCCCCGGGCAGGCGGATATCCGCGGAAAGATCCGTCCCGTCCCGCATCTTCACCGGCACATCAATTTTCTGGATCATCGTGCGCTCCCGTTGCTTTCCTTCCGTCAAATAAAAGGCACTTTATCAGCCGGAAGCGGCAAAAGAAATCGTTTTCGAAACCTTGAAACCCGTCCTGGTACGCTCTATTCTATCCCGTTGTCATCAGGAAGGACCACCGCATGAACAGCTCCGCCTGCGCCGGGATCGCCGTCGCCTTCGCCGTCTCCGCCGCCGCCCTGGCCGCCGAAACCAACCGCCCCGCCGACGCGGATCTCTTCCATCATCTTCAGGACGCGTTGAAAAAACCGCAGGAACAACAGGGCCTTCCCCGGGTCCTGCTGATCGGTGATTCCATTTCCATCGGCTATACCCTCCCCGTCCGCAAGCAGCTCGAAGGCAAGGCCCTCATTTTCCGCCCGCCGGTCAACTGCCAGCACACGGGCTACGGGCTGGCCAACGTGAAGAAATGGCTGGGCACCAATCACTGGGACGTGATCCATTTCAACTGGGGCATCTGGGACACCCATCTGCTGGACGCCAAGGGCAACCTGGTCCACACGGCGGACGAACAAAAGGCCGGATCCCTGCATATCCGGTATACACCTGAAGAATATCGCGCCAACCTGTCCGCCCTCGTCGCCATCCTGAAAGGCACGGGCGCCAAACTCGTCTGGGCAAGCGCGACTCCCATCATGAGCCGCGTGGGCGCCCGCTTCGATGACATCCGGATCCTGAACGACGTGGCCGCGGAGGTGATGAAAACGAATGGGATCCCGGTTAACGACCTGTACGGCTTCGTGCTGCCGAACGCGGCGAAATGGCAAAACGCCGACAAGGTCCATTTCAATCCCGCCGGAAACGATCAGCTCGGCACGCAGGTGAGCGCCGCCATTCTCGACGCGCTCAAGCCGGCGCCTTAGCCCCATAGAGGCCCAGCAGCGCGGGAACCAGGTCCGTGAGATCCCGGACCTGCCTCAGCACATACTCGGCTCCTTGGCCGAGGGCAATCAGCGGCACCGGATTCAGCGTGTGATGTCCCCCGGACATGTCCTCCAGATTGCCGTGATCGCTCGTCAGGAGAATGAGGTCCCGTTGCGGATCCATCTCCCGTTGCAGGGTCGCCGCCAACCGGTCCAGCTTGGCCGCGACGACCCGGCCCTCCTCCAGGGTCCCCCGGTGACCGGCCTTGTCGGACTCGAAATACTCGAACAAGGTGAAGTCGTAGCAGCGCGAGAGCCGCAACAAATCCAGGGCCGACTCTTCCGGCGTTAAAATCGGGCCTTCGTAGCCCCGCTCGCGCAATCCCTCGCGGGTCAAATCGTGATAGACGGCCCGGCCGGCCCGCATGGCGGCCCCATCCCGAACGGCGCCAAACGCCTGCAAGGCCGCCACGGTGGTGACCGACGGACGCCGCCGCCGGAGCCGGTCCGGCACCGACTCCAGGAAATAGGCGTTGGCAAAGGCGGAGCGGTAACCGAGGGCCGCCAACCGGTCATACAGGTTGTGCTGCCGGATCACCTCCGCCAGTTCCTCGCCGGGGAAGCCCTGGACATGGCGGCCGATGACGGCGGCGGCATTGACCCCGGTCAGCATCGCCGTCTGCCCCGTGGCGCTCTGGGGGAGTCCGGGCACGCCCATGCCGGCATCCACGGGCACGGCGTGCCGGGCCAGCCATTCTTCAAGCACGGGGGCATGGCCTCCATAAAACGGATTCACCGCCGGATCGGGGGGGCCGATTCCGAAGCCATCGACAAAGAGCATCAGGGTCCGGGGGGTCACAACATGGAATCGTACCCCCTTTTTGGATTGTTTCCAACACTCTTCCATGCCAAAATGGCCCTATGAATCATGCCATCCCTCCGGACTTGATCCCGTTGCTGCGCTGCCCCAAATGCCGGAACGCCGTCTCGTTGCAAGCGAATCAACTCGTCTGCCAGAACGACGCCTGCGGCCTGCGGTATCCGATTCTGGATGGCATTCCGGTCATGCTGATCGAAGAGGCCAGTCCGCCCGCGCCCCGCGCCTCGGAGCCCGCCCCCTCCCCATGACCGCCCCCCTCCAGGCCAACGAGAGCGCCC
>CAXNFL010000157.1:0-5295 GCA_964201555.1 Kiritimatiellia bacterium | reverse complement strand
ACCTTCATTTCGGGACCGACCTGAAAAAACGTACAAGCGTGATCGGCCCATAACCCATGAAGTCCTGGCACGCGATGGTCGCCGGCATGCTGGCCCTGGCCCTGGGCCTGGGCTTCATGATTCTTGAAAGCCGCGTCGATTTCATCCAGGCCGTTTATGCCCAGGGCTTTGACCGGGTGAGCGGGCTGTTCGCCCGCGAGCAGCCCCTCGACTCGATCGTCATCGCGGATATCGACGAAGCCAGCCTTCACGAGCTGGGGCAATGGCCCTGGCCGCGCCGGCTGCTGGCCCGGTTGCTCGGGCGCCTGGCGGAGGACGGCGCTTCGGTGGCGGTGTTCGACATCCTGTTCCCGGAACCGGACCGGGCCTCTCCGGCGCGGGCCATTGCCGGCTGGCAAGCCCTTGGCGTGAAGGGCGTCGATTCGCTGGCGGTGGCCGGCGTCGCCGCCGATTTCGACGCCGAATTGGCCCAGGCGATGGCGGCCGTTCCCTGTGTGCTGGGGTGCTCGCTTGAGCTGGAGGGGGGCGGAGCGCCCGCGCTGGAAGGCTACCGGCAACGGATCTTTGAAATGGCGTTCAATGCCGGCGACATCAACCTGTCCCGGCGGTTCATTTCGGGCGCGAAAGGGATTGTCGCCTCCATTCCCCCGCTGACGCGTGCCGCGGCGGGGACGGCGTTCGTCAACACCACGCCCGATTCCGACCGGATCATCCGCCGGACGCCCCTGGTCAAATCCGTGGGCGGGGTGCTGTATCCCTCGCTTTCGCTGGAGACGGTCCGCCTGGCCCTGGGGGCCTCGGGCGTGAAGGTGATTTATGACCGGGCCTCGCAGGGCGTGGACTCGGTGGCTTTTTCGAAAACCCGCCAGGTGGCCACCGATCCGAACGCCCGGCTGATTTTGAACTTCCGGGCCGCGCGCCACCGGCACGTCTCGGCGGCCGATATCCTGGCGGGACGGACTCCGCCCGGATTCTTCCGCGGGAAAACTGTCCTGATCGGCACCTCGGCGGCGGGCCTCCGCGACCTGGTGGCGATTCCGGGTGAGACGGAGTTTCCGGGGGTGGATGTGCACGCCGTGGCCATCGACAACCTGCTGTGCGGAGACCCCTATCGCGAGGCCCCCTGGAGCTTCGCGGCGTGCCTGGCGGCCGCCCTGCTGGGGGGCCTGCTCCTGGTCTGGGTCACCTCCACGCGCCGGTTTGCCTGGTCCCTGGCGCTGCTGCTTCTGCTGCTGGCGGGGAGCCTCGCGCTCTCCATGACCGCCGCGGTCCGGGGGCGGCTGGTTTTATCGCCCGTCCCCTGCGCGGTGACCTGGTTTGCGGCCTACCTGGCCTCGGCCGCCGTGCGCTTCCGGGGCGAGGAGAAGGGGCGCCGGCAGGTGCGGTCGCTGTTCGGGACGATGGTGTCGGACCAGGTGTTGCGTTATATGGAGCAGCATCCCGGTTCGGTTTCGCTGACCGGGCGGCGCTGCGAGGTGACCTGCCTGTTCACCGACGTGGCGGGGTTCACCTCGATCGCGGAGCGGCAGGACCCGGAGACGCTCTCGCGCATGATGAACGCCTTCCTCACCCCGCTGACGGATATCATTCTCGCGGAAGGCGGGTTCGTGAACAAGTATATCGGCGATGCGATCATGGCCGTCTGGGGGATTCCCTATGCCATGCCGGACCATGCGGAGCGGGCGTGCCGGGCCGCGCTGGCGTGCCAGCGGGAGCTGGCCAGGCTACGGCCGCGGCTGAAAGAGGAGTTTGGCGCCGACCTGTTCATGCGGGTGGGCCTCGAAACGGGCGTGGTGACCGCCGGCAACATGGGCTCGGCACGCCGGTTCGAATACACCGTGATGGGCGATACCGTGAATCGGGCCAGCCGCTTTGAGGGCTTGTGCAAGGAGTTTGGCGTGGGCATAATCATCGGCGCGCGCTTGCAGGCCGCCGTCGGAAACGCTTTCAAGACCCGCGGCCTGGGCATGGTCACGGTCAAGGGGAAAACGGAAGCCGTCGAGGTTTTTGAACTGCTTAAAGGAACCGAATGAAGATCAAGAAAGTGGCGAAGAGTCCGATCACCTGCTCCGGCCCCGAACTGGTGGCCTCCCGTTTCCGCCAGATCCACCTGGACTTCCACACGTCGGAGCACATTCCGGACGTGGGCTCGGCGTTCGATGCCGACGCCTTCGGGGACCGGCTTGCCGAGGCGCGGGTGAACTGGATTACCCTGTTCGCCAAGTGCCACCACGGCCTGAGCTACTATCCGACCGCGGCGGGGACGCGGCACCCGTCGATGAAGATCGACCTGCTGGGCGAGCAGATCGAGGCCTGCCGCAAGCGCGGCATCGTGACCCCGGCGTACATCAGCGTGCGGGTGGATGAGCATAACGCCCAGGCGCATCCCGACTGGATCGGCCATCTCAAGGACAACACGTACTGGAAATGGGGCGGCGATCCGCTGAAGGCCGGCTGGTACAACCATTGCATGAACAACCCGGCCTACCTCGATGAGCTGGAAGCGCAAACCGTCGAGGTGCTGAAGTGGTACGATGTGGAAGGGCTCTTCTACGACATGTGCTACGGCGCGGACCCGGGCTGCTATTGCCCCCGCTGCTACGACAGCATGAAGCGGCGCGGACTGGATTTCACCAGCGATGCGGATCACCGGAAGCATGAGTTCCTCATCACCCGCGACTACACGCAGCGCCTGACCCGGACCATCCGGAAGATCAGGAAGAACGCCACGATCTTTTTCAACGGCCGCATGCGGCCCGGCATCGCCGAGGAGTTGGACGTCTTCACGCATATCGAGATCGAGGCCCTGCCCACCGGCGGCTGGGGCTACTCCTTCTTTCCGATTCACGCCCGGTATGGACGCATTTTGCCGCGGCCGCTGCAGGGGATGACGGCCCGATTCCACAAGAGCTGGGCCGACTTCGGTGGCGTGAAAACGGCGGATCAGATGCTGTTTGAAGCCGGGACCATTTTATCGGCCGGCGCGGTCATGAATGTGGGGGACCAGTGTCATCCCCGCGGCGAATTGGACAAGGGCGCCTACGAGGTGATCGGCACCGCCTTCAAGCACGTTGAGAAATGCGAGCCGTGGTGCACCGGGGTCAAGGCGGCGGCGGAGATCGGCGTGATGATGTTGCCGGGTGTGCCCCAGGCGGAGGGAGAGGCCGCGGGGGCAGGGTTCAAGGGCGGCATCGAGGAATCGGTGGACGGCGCCGGCCGCATGCTCCTGGAGCTGAAGCAGCAGTTCAACCTGATCTACCCGGACACCGACCTGCGGGCTTACAAGGTCGTGATCCTGCCCGACGCCGGCGTGGTGGAGCCGCCCCTGCAAAAGGCGCTGAAGGCGTTCATGGCCAGGGGCGGCGCGGTGATCGCCTCGCACAAGGCCTCGCTGAAGGACGGCCGGTTCCAGTGCCCGGGCCTGCCGGTCCGGTATGTGGGCGAGAACCCGAGCGTGCCCTGCTACCTGGCCCTGGGCAAGGTGCTGGGGCAGGGCTGGCCGCAGAGCAACTTTGTCTTCTACGAGACGAGCAGCTTCGTCAAGCCGGTCCGGGGCGCGACGGCGATGGGCCACCTGGTCAGTTCCTATTTTAATCGCACCTACGAGCATTTCAGCTCGCACAACCAGACTCCGTTCGACAAGAAAACGCCGTATCCGGTGGTGGTGGTGAAGGGGCGCGCGGCGTATATTTCGGCCTCCGTCTTCACCGCATACCGGAACCACGCCTATTCGCTCTACAAGAGCATCGTGGCGCGCGTGCTGGAGCAGATGCTTCCGCAGCCCCTGGTGAAGAGCCAGGCCCCCTCGGCGATGGAGATCTCGGTGAACCGGCAGGCGAAGGAAAAGCGGCTGGTGGCCCACCTGGTGAACTTCCAGCCCCAGCGCCGGCACATCCAGGTGGAGTGGATCGAGGAGCTGTACCCGGTGCGCGACATTTCCCTGGCCGTGCGGACCGGGAAGCGCCCGACGGCCGTTTACCTGGCCCCCTCCGGCGAGCCCGTGCCGTTCACCATGGAGGAGGGGTACTGCCGGCTGGTCGTGCCCGAGGTGAAGGCGCACACCCTGGTCGCGTTCGAAGGGGTCTAGTCCGGCTACAGCTTCCGCATGAACTGGAAGATGGTGTCGTTGAAGCCGGGCAGGCCTTCGTGGCCGAAGTCGGGGTAGATGACCAGCGATTTCGGCGACGTGATCTTGTTGTAGGCGGCGAACTGCGAGGAGGGCGGGCAGATGGTATCCATCAGGCCCACGCCCATCATGACCTCGGCCCTGATGCGGGGGACGAGGAACTGGCAGTCGATGTAGCCGAGCTTCGTGAAGATGGCCTCCTCGCGCTCGTGGCGGGGATCGAACAGGCGGAAGTAGGCCTTGAGCTCCTCGTAGGCGTCCTTGGCCAGGTCCATTTCCCAGACGCGGCGATAGTCGCACAGGAACGGAAAGGTCGGCGCGGCGCGCTTGATGCGGGGTTCCAGCGAGGCGCAGGCGAGCGTGAGCCCGCCGCCCTGGCTGCCGCCCGCGCAGCCGACCCGCGCGGCGTCCACCTCGGGCAGCTCCATGATGATCTTGGCCAGCTGGGCGGTATCCAGGAAGATGTTGCGGAAGGTCAGCTTGTCGGGCGTGTCGTCGATGCCGCGGATGATGTGGCCGCGGAGGGTGGGGCCGGTCAGGCTGCCGCGGTCCTCCGAGGAGCCGCCCTGGCCGCGGCAGTCCAGCGCCGCCACCACGAAGCCCTCGGCCGCGTAGCCAAGCTGGCTTCCCCAGTCGCCGCAGTTTCCGGAGTAGCCGTGGAAAAAGAGAACGGCCGGGCATTTCCCCTTGATGACGCGGGGCTTCCAGAACTTGGCGTGGATGCGCGAGCCGCCGACGCCGTTGAAGAAGAGGTCGAAGCATTGGGCGAAGGAGGTCTCGAAGGCGGCGGGCTTGAACTCGACCTTGGGGTCGAGCGCGCGCATTTCGGCGAGGCTGCTTTCCCAGAAGGTGTCGAAATCGGACGGCTTGGGGTTGCGGCCCGCATATTTTTTCAACTGTTCCAGCGGCATGTCGACTAAAGGCATGGTCGGTCCTCCGTTGATGGATAATCGTGCGAACATAGGACACCGCTGCCCACCCTGTCAAGCTTTTGGCGGGATGTGAAAGGGTGGCGGCGGCGTGATGCGGGTTGTGCCGTTTCGGCAACGGCCTTGCGGCCGCTTTTGCGCGCTGGCACCACCCGGCGCGGCTTCGGGGACATTAAGTCCACCTTGCCACGCCGGTCGTCGCCATCATCGCAAAATCGTCTCGCCATGCCGTTGCTTTTC
>CAXNFL010000156.1:0-5302 GCA_964201555.1 Kiritimatiellia bacterium | reverse complement strand
GACGGCACCGAGTTCATCTATTACGACGAGGCCCTGGTCCGGAGCGGGGAAAAGTACACCGGCGCGTTCAACATGTTTCCGACCCCCTGCCGGCTGACCGACTGCACCTATTCCTATGAAGGCCGGACCATCACGCAGAACAAGCGCGGCGAAAAAGTCTTCATCCACGGGCTGGTGCGCGACGAGGCCTTCTCGTTCAAGGCGGAAGCGTCACGGATTGTCTCCTGGATCGACTTTGACCCCGGCACCCCGGGGTATGAAGGCTTCCCCTTCGCCTGCACCTTCAAGATGATCCATTCCCTCGATGAGGCCGGCCTGACGGTCACGTTCCAGGTCATCAACCGCGATACGCGCCGCCTGCCCTTCGGCTACGGCATCCACCCCTACTGGCGCCTCCAGGGCTCGCGCGACGAGGTGCTGATCCGGGTGCCCTGCGACCATCTGCTGGAATCCAAGGATCTGGTCCCCACGGGCGGCACGGTTCCGATTGACGGCTCGCCCTTCGACTTCCGCAAACCGAAGCCGCTGGGCGCCCTGCTGCCGGACAATGTGTTCTGGAAACGCCAGCCCGGCGAAACGGCCGAGGTGCAATTCACCAAGCTCGGCCGCAAACTCGTCATCGAAGCCAGCCCTCTTTTCCCTCACATGATCGTCTACACCGCCGCCGGCGCCGGATATGTCTGCGTCGAAAACCTGACCACCTCGCCCAACGCGCAAAACGTGATCGCCAAGGCCGGCAATGCGGTCGCCAACGTGCTGTTCGCCGAGCCGGGCCAGACCGTGGAAGGCTGGGTCCGCTACTCGGTGCGCGCATGAGCCATTCAGCCGTCGTTCCAGTTCCAAAATTGGAAAAGGATTTCTACGATTGGTGGGCCCGCCACAAAGTCAAATGCGCGGAAGCCGCCGCCGGCAATCACGCTCTGGTGTTTATCGGCGACTCCATCACCCACCTCTACGAGGGCTATCCGGCCGGCGGGATTCCGCGCGGCGAGGCGGTCTGGCAGGAGTATTATGCCCGCCGCCGCGCGCTCAACCTGGGCTATGGCTGGGATCGCACGCAGAACGTGCTCTGGCGGCTGGATCATGGCGAGTTCGCGGGGCAAACGCCCAGGCTCGTCGTGCTCCTCATCGGCACCAACAATCTGACCGGCTCGAATAACGCCCCGGCCAATACGCCCGCCGAAATTGCCGATGGAATCGAGGCCGTGTGCGGCCGGATCCGGAAGCTTTCCCCGACCACCCGGATCCTGCTGATGGGCCTTTTACCCAGGGGCGCCTATCCCGCCGATCCCCTCCGCGCCCCCATCCGCGAGCTGAATGCGCGCCTCGCGGAATGGGCGGCATCCCAGCCGCTTCTGGAGTTTGCCGACATCGGCCGCCTGTTCCTGGAGGCGGATGGCACCCTGCCGCCCCGCCTCATGAACGACGGCGTCCACCCCACCGACCCGGGCTACCGGATCTGGGCAGACGCCATCGAGCCGCACATTCAAAAATGGATAGGCGGCGGCGAAGGGACTCGCCGCCCTACCTGAAATCCAATGGTGCCCCTTGGACTCTGCTAGAAATCCAGATGCTTCTTGAAGAACGCCTCGGACTTGTTCCCGCCCCAGGCATGCTCCGACTCGTAGAAGTCCAGCTCCAGATTCTCCGAAGCGCCGGCAACCTTATAGATCCGCTTCACCTGATCAAAGCACTGCATGGCCGTGTCCACGATGAAGCAGCTGTCATAAGCGGCAATGTCCACCAGCAGCGGCCGCGGGGCTATCAGGCCCTGGGCATCCGGCAGGTCCACCAGCTTGAACAGCCCCGGCGCCACCTGCGATCCGCAATAGTTCGTGTCGCGTATGCCGAAGTAGGCCCACAGGTCGCTGTAGCAAATGATCTCAGTCGCCTTGAAGCGCGGATCGCACAGGGTCGACCAGAGGGTCATCGTCCCGCCGCCGCTCAGCCCCATCACGCCCAGGCGCTTCGGATCCACAAACGGGAGCGTGCACACGAAATCGGTCGCCGCCATCCCGTGCGTCACGTTGATCGAGAGCGCCGTCATGCCCAGCATGGTCGCGTGCAGGTAATACAGGTTGCACCAGTCCCGGCCGCCGGCCAGGTTCAGGTAATTCGGCTTCCGGCTGTCGTTGCGCTCGCCGCAGCCCATCCAGTCGATGGCAAACGTGACAAACCCCTTCTTCGCCATCTGCGACCCGTAATTGTAATTATGGTCGGAAATGGCTCGCTTCATATCCGGCGAGGAATCATTGCCCATCACGGGATCCTTGCCGTACGCCCCGTGCCCGTGCCAGCAGCAGATCGCGGGGCGCTTTTCGCCGCGCTTCAGCTCGGCCGGAATATTCACGTAAAGGATCGCCGAAATATGGGGCCCCACATCGATGATCCAGCGCTGCTTGCGCAAGCCCTCATGCTCCCACTCCGCCAGCAGCTGAGGATTCAGCGGCACCCGCTTCGGATAGTCCCCCAGGCACTTCATCACCTCGGGCAGCGCCTTGGCCTTCCAGGCCTTGAAGGCGGCCTTGTCGCGCCCTGTAAACCGGTACTTGGGCTTCAATTCCGTCGCCATCTCGAAGAACATATGCTGCGGACTCAAATTGCGGATCGTCATGGCACTCCTTACGGGTTTGGATTCTTTTTGAGCGATGAAAACGTATAGCGGGGACTCCAGCCGAGACGGGAACGGGTCAGCCGGTTATCATAGGCAGGCCCGCCCTCCTGTTCGAGATTAAACGACTCCAATTTCAGGTCCGGCAAGGCCAGGGCCAGCGCCACCGCCTGCCCGATATCGCGCGGATCCATCAGGGTGCTGTGGTACTGCTCCAGCTTCTGGCCATACTTGGTCACAAATGATTCATCGTACACCACCCAGCCCGGGCGCAGCACCGCCGTGCAAACCGCCTGCGTCTCGAAATAAAACCGGGCGATCTGCTCCTGCATGATCTTGGTCAGGACATACAGGCCATTATTGAAATTATAAGGGCCCGCCCCGATCACCGCATCCGCCCCCGGGGTCTTCAACAGAACGCCGCCCGACGAAATCAACACCACCTTCCGCACCCCGGCTTCCACCAGGGCGTGGTACAGGTTGGCGGTCCCCTTCACGTTCACATCCATGGCCTGGACGGGCGTCTGGTATCCCGTGGGATTCGGGGCCATATGGCAGAGCACCGCCGCCTCCATGCCCGCGGCCGCCCGGCGGCAGTCGTCCAGGCTGGCCAGGTCGCCCGTCATCACCTCGGCCCCCTGGAGCTCGCCCGGACGCACGTCAAAGCCGCGCACGGCATGAACGGCGGCCAGCACCTCCGTCAGCCCGCGTCCCGCATAACCCGTCGCCCCTGTCACCAGAACCTTCATCACCCGCCCCCCCTCTATTCCAATTCGAGCTTCGTTTCGCCGGCGGCGCAATCGGCCTCCAGGACAGCTCCCTCATGCCTGACCGTCAGCCGCAGCGGCGCGCCCGTCTTGACCGTCAGCCGCAGGCGTCCGTCCTCGCCCGGCTCGCACAGCAGGTCCACGGGCTTTCCCCCGAACATCAGGTTCCGGATGCCCTGCCGGCCCGGCATGCGGATCGTCCACCCGATCGCCCGCGCCGGCGCATCCAGCTCGATCCCGAGAATATTCTCAATCAGCATGGCGATCGGCCCGATGCCGGTCCAGCCCACGAAATCCGGCTTCACAAGCCGGTTGCCATAGGCCACCATCCCGGGCTTGAAGAAATCGGGCGCGTTGCACTCCCACAAGGTGTGCGGCTCCACTTCCTGGTAGGTCCGGGCCAGCCCCTCGAGATACCGGGCGGCAATGCCGTGGGCCACGTCACCCCGCCCCGCCCGCATCAGGCCGCGGGTAACCATGTAATTGATGGGCGGCCAGACGCCGCCGATCCAATAGGTGCCGGCGGGATCGTAGTTGCAGTCGTCCGCCGAGAGGGACGGCACCGGGACCGGCCTGTTAAACTCGCGCGGATCCAGCAGGTGCCCCACCAGCGAATCCAGCCGCTCCCCCGTGCACACGCCCGCGAGGATGGGCCAGAAGCCCGCCGCGGTCTTGGAGCTGTTGAAGTTCCGGGGAATGTGGCGGTCGTGATAAAAACGGGTCGCGGGGCACCACAGCTCGCTGTTGATCAGCTCGCCGAGTTCCTCGGCCCGCTTCTCCCAGGCCTCCGCCGGGGCGGACTGGCCCAGCTTCCGGTGCAGGCGCGCCAGCATGCGGAACGACAGCGCCATCTGGGCCGACAGGTCGATCCAGTCCGCGTGCTGCCCCGCCTCTTTCACCCGGGGCGTCCGCGGCGAATCATCCATGCCGGACGATCCGCCATCCTCGAAGTAATACAGCTGGTAGGTATCCGCCGATCCCCCCCGCTCATCGGCGCTGTTGTCCGCCGCCCGCAGCCGGCGGTGCGGCACGGTCCGGCGGTTCCGGTCGATCCACGCCATCAGCCGCTCGATCCGCGGAATGACGCGCGGCAGCCGGGACAGGTCGCCCGTCGTCTCGGCATACTCGCACTCGGCCCAGGCGAACAGGGGCGGATTGATCCGGTCCTCATACGGCTCCGTTCCGGTGGTCATGTCATACGTCATCGAAATGTAGCCGTCTTCGCGCTGCAGGTCGTAGAAATTGTCCAGGCTCTGGATGCCGGGGAACTCCCCGTTGCCATACCGGCAGTACAGCGTCATGAAGCAGGTGTCCCAGACCCACTGGTAATTCCGGGCCGGATCCCAGGCGGCATCCATATGGTCGCGCCCGCGCGTGCGCCGGATATTCCGCGAGGCGAGGCGCCAGGCGAACTCGTACAGCGCCGTCCACTCGGGCATGCAATCCAGAATAGGGACAGGCAAGGCGCCCAGGTCGACCGCCTTCGGTTTCGTCGTCATGCGTCGTTCTCCCTTAAAACAATTCACCGTCCCGGGGCTTCGGCGGCTTCGGGGGCCGCGGCGATTTTTCGCCGCCCAGCAGGGCCACCAGCCCCGCCTCGTCCAGCACCGGCACGCCCAGCTCCAGGGCCTTGTCCAGCTTCGACCCGGGCTCCGCCCCGGCGACCACGTACGCCGTGTTTTTCGATACCGCCGAGGACACGGTCCCGCCCGCCGCCCGGATGCGCGCGGTGGCCTCCTCGCGGGCCAGGGTGGGCAGCGAGCCGGTCAGCACCAGCGTCTTCCCGGCCAGCACGCCCGCGGCGGCCACCGCCCCCTCGCCCGCCGCATCGCCCCGGGGGTTGATGCCCAGCTCGTTCAGCCGCTTCACCACGCCCTGCCCGGCCGGCGATTTGAAATAGGCGATCACGCTCTCCACGACTTTG
>CAXNFL010000155.1:0-5303 GCA_964201555.1 Kiritimatiellia bacterium | reverse complement strand
CCAAGAAAATAGCGCCATGACTCTCGACCCTTCCAGTCCCACCTCCCAGCCCGTCGCCCTGACCATTGCCGGGAGCGATAGCGGCGGGAATGCCGGCATCCAGGCGGATTTGCGGGCCTTCCACGGCTTCGGCGTGCATGGCTGCACGGCCATTGCCGCCCTGACGGCCCAGAATCCGAAGGGGGTGGCCGGGGTCTGGCTGGCGGACGGCGCCTTTCTCGAAAAGCAGCTGGACGCCATTTTTGACTGTTACGCGGTGGGGGCCGTGAAGACCGGGATGCTGGCCACGGTTTCCCTGATCGAGGCCGCCGCCGGCCGCCTGGCGCGCTATCCGGATATTCCCAAAGTGGTGGACCCGGTGATGGTGGCTACCAGCGGGGCTCGGCTGCTGGAAGAGGCGGCCGTGGAGACGCTGAAGCGCCTCCTGGCGCCGCTGGCCACGCTGCTGACGCCCAACCTGCCCGAGGCCGAGGTGCTGCTGGGCCGTTCCATTTCCGGCCGCCAGGGAGCCCTGGAGGCCGCGCGCGCCCTGGCCGGCCTGTTCGCGTGCGCCGTGTTGCTAAAAGGGGGACACGCGGCGGAGGGCCGGCGCGGCGAGGATTTCCTGTGCGCCGGCGGGCGGCTGACGGCCCTGTCCACGCCCGAGGTGCTCCACCCGCTTTCCACGCACGGGACGGGCTGCACGCTCAGCGCCGCCATCGCGGCCTCGCTGGCCTGCGGCCGGCCGCTGGAGCAGGCGGTGATCGAGGGCAAGGCGTACGTGTATGAAGCCATCCGGACCGGGCGCCGGCTCGGCCCCGGGGCGGCCGTGCTGGGCATGCCGGCGCGCGTGCCGGTGGAAGCCGTCCGGGCGGAGGCGCTGTGAGCGTGGACTGGACGAGGGTGCGCGCGGTGTGCCTGGATATGGACGGCACGCTGGTCGATTCGGACGCGGCCTGGCTCCGCGCCACCCGCGCCGCCTTCGCGCGGCATGGCCTGGAGTTGACCGAGGCGATTTATGCCGAGACGCTGGGGCTTGATAACGCCTCCGGCGTCCGGGCGGTGTTGCGTCATTTTCCCGGCAGCACGCTCGACGAGAAGACGCTGGTGCATTCCCTGGAGGAGTCCATCCGGGCCGAGTTCAGGCAGGACGTCATCCCCATGCCCGGCGCGAATGAGCTGTTGATCCAATGGAAAGCGCGCTGGCCGCTGGCGCTGGTCAGCACCTCCTCCGAGGCGTTGATCGACGCCGCCTTGGAGGGGCTGGGCTGGCGGGAGCATTTTGTTCTGCGCCTGAGTTCCGAGCAGGTGGGGCCCAGCAAGCCTGATCCGGCGGTCTATCGCGAGGCGGCGCGGCGTTTGGGCGTGGACCCGGCTGAGGCGCTGGCCGTGGAGGATTCCCTGAACGGCGCCCGCTCCGCCCATGCCGCCGGCATGCAGGTGATCGGGATTGCCTCCGATCCTGCGCTCGCGGCGCAGTTGCTTCCGTTTGTCACGGAATGGGTTCCCAGCCTGGCCGTTCTTTTAAACGATGCCGCTCTTCGAAACACGCGCAAAAAAGGTGTATAAGCCGCTCCCTGTTGTGCTAGGATTCGCCCCATGCGCCATGCTTTTTCCATGTGCCGGGCGTTGGCCTGGCAGACCGCGGTGGAGATTTTGCGCCAGCCTTTGCCGGTGCTGCTGACCACGCTGGCCTCGAGCCTGGCCGCCCTGTTTCCGCTGGTCCTTTCCTTCCAGTTCGGCGAGGAGGGCCGGCTCGTGCGGGACGGCATCCTGGCCATGCATTTCACCCTGGGCGTCTATCTCGCCGCCGTGGCCTCCTCGGCCACGCTGGGGCGCGAATGGCAGTCCGGGACTGGAGCGCTGGTCCTGAGCAAGGCCGTCAGCCGGGAGCTATTCTTTTTCTCCAAGTTCCTGGGGCTGGTGCTGGTGCTGGCCGTTTTCACCTTCTGCATGGGCGCCGCCGCCGTGCTCAGCACCCGCGTGGGCGTTGCCAACTATGTCATCGATTCCCGCGCGGGCGGCATCATCGGCGGCTCCATCATGGCCGCCTGCCTCCTGGCCGGGGTGCTGAATTACTGGAAAAGCCGCCCGTTCCCGTCCACGATGCAAGGCCTGCTGGTGGCGGCCCTCCTGATCGCCGTGGGGCTGGTGGCTCTTCTGCCGCGGTCGCCGGATGTGCTTTCCCTCGCCGCCACCTTTCAGCGGCTGGCCCCCGCGCTCCTTCTCGTGTTCTTTGCCCTGGTCATGATGGCCGCCCTCACGCTGACCCTGGCGGCCCGCCTTTCGGCCGTGCCGGTCCTGGTGATGGCCGCCCTGGTCTTTCTGCTGGGGCTGGTCAACGGCCCCTTGTTCGGGCAGGCAGCCGCCCGCGGCAGCCTCTGGGCCCGGGTGGCGGGAGTCGTGATCCCCGACTGGCAGCATTTCTGGCTGGTGGACGCCCTCTCGGGCTCCGGGCGGATTCCATTTTCCTATGTGGGCTGGGCCGGCCTGTATGCCGCCGTCTATACGGCCGGCCTCCTGTCGGTCGGCCTGGCCGTGTTCCGGAACCGGGAGGTGACCCCGTGAAGCCGATCATTCAAGCCGAAGGTCTGGAGAAGACCTTTCGCGATTTCTGGCGCCGCCCGCGCGTGCGGGCGGTCAAGGACCTGACCTTCGATGTCCGGCCCGGCGAGGTTTTCGGTCTGCTGGGCCCCAACGGCTCCGGCAAAAGCACGACCATGAAAATGCTGCTGGGCCTGCTGCATCCCACGGGCGGGCGGCTGTCCGTCCTGGGCGCGCCCGCGCGCGACGTCGCCGTCAAGGGCCGCATCGGGTACATGCCCGAGGAATCCTCGCTCTATCCTTTTTTGACCGCGGCCGAGACGCTGGACTTCTTCGGGCGCCTGTTTCCGCTGTCCCCCGCGGAGCGCCGGCGGCGGCGCGACGAGCTGCTGGAGATGGTGGGCCTGACCCACGCGCGCGACCGGCTGGTGGGGGAGTTTTCCAAGGGCATGGCGCGCCGCATCTGCCTGGCGCAGGCGCTGATCAACGATCCCGACCTGATCCTGCTCGACGAGCCGACCTCGGGGCTGGATCCCATCGGCTGCCGCCAGGTGAAGGATTGCATCCTGGCCCTGGCCATGCGCGGCAAGACGATCGTGCTGTCCTCCCACCTGCTGGGCGATGTGGAGGATGTCTGCGACCGCATCGCCATCCTCTATAACGGTGTGCTATGCGCGCTGGGCGGCGTGGGGGAGCTGCTCGAGGAGCAGGACCAGATCCGCGTTTTCCTGCCGTCGCTTCCGCCCGAACGGCGCGCGCCGCTGCTGGCGTGGCTGGCCGAACAGACCGGCGTCGAGCCCCGCTGGGATCACCCCCGCCGGAACCTGGAGCGATTCTTCCTGGACACCGTGCGCCTGGCCCGGGACAAGACCGCCGATCAAACCGGCGCGCAGGTGGCCGATGACATCCGGCTGGCTCCGTTTCTCGATCAACCCCGGAAGGACCGCTGACGGCGCCATGCGGATTACCGGAGCCATCTTCCTGCTCACGCTTCGCAGCCTGGCGCGATCGCGTTTCCTGATCTGCATCCTGTTCCTGGCCCTCGCGCTGGTGGTGGTGCTGCCCGTGGCGATCCAGGATGATGGCACGGTGACGGGCCGCGTGCAGGTGCTGTTGCGGTACACCCTCGCGGCCGTCACCTTCCTGCTGTCCGTGGGCACGCTGGGCGTGGCGCCGGGGCTGGTGGCCGGGGAGCTGGAGACCCGCCACCTGCAGCAGGTGCTGGTGAAGCCGGTCCGGTTCGGCCAGATCTGGGCCGGCAAATGGCTGGCGCTGGTGGCGGTCAATGCGGTCATGCTGGCCCTTTCCATGCTGCTTGCCCAGGCGCTGTTGAACTGGAACCTGCGCGCGTCCCGGCTGACTCCCCAGCAGACGGCGGAGCTGTCCCGCACGGTGCTGGTGTCGCGGGTGAACCGGGCTCCGGCGCCCGATGCCGGGGGCGGGGTGGTCCGCCCCGGCGCCGAACGCCGGTGGCTTTTCCATCATGTCCCTGAAAAAGAGACGGGCCAGCCCCTCACGCTGCGCATCCAGTTCATCACGCCGAACTTCGAGGAGAACCGCGAATTGGACGGCGAGTGGTCCCTGGGCGCGCCCGGGAAGGCGCCGTTTTTCAGCAAACGCCTCCGGGTGCGCACCTTCCTGCCGCAGGAAATCGTGATTCCGCCTCCTCCCGGGCCCCTGCCGGAGACGCTCGAGGCCGTGTATGTGAACCGGGAACCGGACGCCGTGCTGTTCCATGCGGAGCAGGGCATTCGATTGCTGGCGCCGAAGGGCGCGTATGGGCCGAACCTCGTCCGTGCCTATGGGCTGCTGCTGTTCAACCTGGCCCTGCTGGCGGCCGTCGGGCTCACGATGGGATCGCTCTTTTCCAGCCCCGTGGCGGTGCTGGCGGCCTTCTTTGCCCTCGCGTTGTTTTCCTTTAGCGGCTACATTGGCTCGGTGGCCCGGACCGGCGTGTTCTATGTCCCGCACCATCATGAGGATGGGGGGGGAACCGGCCACGAGGAGGAGTCGGAGCCGGGGTGGGCCGCCCGCCATCTGGAGCCGCTGCTGAAGGCGGCCTACCGGGGGGCTGACAAGGTCCTGGCTCCCGTTCGCCGGCTGGATCCGCTGGAGCGGGTCGCCGGGGGCGAGCGGGTGTCGCCGGCCGAAGTGGGCCGCGGCTTTGTGGTGCTGATCATTTTTGGAAGCGGGCTGATGGCCGCGCTGGCCGCCGGTGTGTTTCGCCGGCGGGAAACGGGTTAGGGGCTGTCCGGGAAGGGCGTCGAAGAGGAGTGCGGGATGAACCTGTTGGGCATCGATATCGGGGGCACGAAGACGGCGGTCAGCCTGGGCGATGAAACCGGCGCGATCCGCCATTCCGCGCGCATGGCTTCCATTGCGGATCCGGATCTTTATTGCGCCAGGCTGCTGGAGCTTTGCCGCTCCGTCGTGGCCGGGGGCGGCCTCACGATGAAGGACGTGGCCGCCGTGGGGATCTCGGCGCCCGGCCCTCTGTCGGTGGCGCGCGGCATGCTGATGGCCCCCGTCAACAATTCCACGTTCGTCGACATGCCGATCGTCAAGATTGTCCACGAGGGGCTTGGCTTGCCGGTTCATTTCAATAACGACGCCAACGCCGCCGTCCTGGCCGAGTGGTATTTCGGCGAGTTCCGGGGCACGCCGAACCTGATTTACCTGACCTTCAGCACCGGGATGGGCGGGGGGGTCATTGTGAACGGCCGCCTGCTGCAGGGCAACGCCGACAGCGCGGGCGAGTTCGGGCACATGGTGATCGACAT
>CAXNFL010000154.1:0-5386 GCA_964201555.1 Kiritimatiellia bacterium | reverse complement strand
TTCAATTTTGACATACCGTTTCCAATCCGGCGCCAGAGGCTGTGAGAAAACCACCCGGAGAGCGGCGGACGACCGCTCCTCCTCGGGCTCCACGCTTCGGATGCGCATCCCGGCGTCCGTCGGAAGGGGCGGCATTCCCTGGAAACGGAATGTGGCCGGTTTAAACGGACGGCCCGCCAGCGACGGCGGCAAGGTGACGCTGACAAGGAGATTGGACGCCACCGGCCAGGGCGAGTCCGGGACAAAAGACAGGATGCTCGGAGCCCGCCATTGAATCCGGCCCGGCAAAGCCGGAAGAACCGTCACCATTCCGGAGGCGGACTCGAAGGCGCCCGCATCGAGCCTCATCGCGTCCGACCACTCCCAGACCACCGGCTCCCGCTCCCGAAGCGTGCCGTCCGGCGACGGGCTTTGACGCAGCAGCACGACGCCCGGCACCGGACCCGCCTCGCGGCGGCAGCCGGGCGCGCCGGCGATCAGCACCAGGAGCGCGGCCAGCCCCGCGATCCCCCACCCCGCCCTTCGTCCGCTCATGGCTTCGCCTCCTCCGCGGCCGGTTCCGATAAAACAGGGACAGCCGCGCCGGCCTTCAGGTCCGGCAGACTTTCCAGGCGCCCCAGAAGCTTGCTCAGCCGGTCGCCGGAGGGGCGGATCCGTTTCTCATAGCTGCCCACGGCGTCGCGGTAGGCGTCCCCGGCCCTGTTCAAAGCCGACCCGATTTTAGAAACATGCTCCATGAACTTCTCGACCCGCGCGAACAGCTCCTGGGCTTCCTGGGCGATGACGCGCGCGTTCTCGGTCTGCGCGAACTGCTGCCAGCTGAGGGAGACCGCGCGCAACAGGGCGATCAGCGAGGCGGGCGTGGCCACCATGACCTTCTGGTCGGCCGCCCAGACGATCAGCTCCGGGTCGCCTTCCAGCGCCGCGCTGAAAAGGGACTCGGCCGGCAGGAAGAGGACCACGTAATCGAGGGCGTTCGGAAAGCGGGCGGGATACCCGCGGGCGCCGAGCTGGCGGATGGTGTTGCGGAGCTTGCGGGCATGCTCCGCGAGGTACTCGCCGCGGGCCTGCGCATCGGCCCCCGCCGTCATGGCGGCGGCGTCGAACTCCGGGACCTTGGCGTCCACGACAATGAGGCGGTCCCCGGGGAGGCGCACGATCAGGTCGGGCCGGGAATCCTCGGCGCTGGTCTGCTCGGTAAAGTCGCAATGGGCGCTCATGCCGGCGGCTTCCACCACGCGCCGGAGCGTCTCCTCGCCCCAGCGGCCGCGGGCCTGGCTGGACCGCAGCACCATGCGGAACTGCTGGGTTTCGCTGGCCAGATTCTGGCTGTTCACCGTCAGCGTCTCGAGCTGCTTGCGCACCTCGCCGAGCGTGCGGGACTGATCCGTCTCGCTCTGCTGGAGGCGGGACTGGTAGCTCTTGAGCTGCTCCTCGAGGGGCTTCAGCACGGCCTGGATGGAGTCGCGCCGCTTGTCCAGATCCCCGCCGGCCACCTGCTGGTAACGGGCGAAGGTCTGCTCGGCCTGGCGGATAAACTCCTCGCGGGACTCCTTCAGCACATCGGCGCTGAGCGCCTTGAACTGGTTGCGCATGGCGTCGAGCGATTGCGCGTGAAGGGCTTTTTCGAACTCGAGGCGGGTCGCCGCCTCGGCTTCCTGGGCGGCCAGCCGCGCCGCGGCCAGCCGTCCCCGCATCCCCCAGCCGCCGGCCACTCCCAGAGCGGCGCCAAACAGGAAAACCAGCATCATCCAAAACGGTTGCATACATCCCCCAAGTCGATTGAAGGGCATCCTAGTCCACTCGGCCCCTCTTGTCCACATTGTCCCTCTTGATTTTCGCGCAGAGGGGCCGTAAATTATCCGGCAACAAAAAGGAGCACCCGTGATCCAGTACTATGACCTTCAGAACCGCCGCCGTTCGGAGTCGATCGACTGCTTCTTTCCCGGGTGGAAGCCGGGCGGCGAGACCGTGGTGTTCCTGGTTCCCCACGACGATGACGCCGTGCTGGGCCCGGGCTATCTGATGCAGGCGGTTCAGGACAACGGCGGACGGGTGGGCGTGGTGCTCTTCTGCAACGGCTGCGCGGGCTATTCGAAGCGCGAATTAATGAATGAGATCGTCGAAATCCGGCGCCGGGAGATGGCGGCCTGCATGGCGCTGATGGACGTGCCGCCGGACATGCTGGAGCGGCTGGAATTGCCGGATTTCAGCAGCCATCTCCATGTCGGCTGGCAGTTGTTGAACGGCGCCGCCGGCACCTTTGAAATCCTGGTCCGCCGCCTGCGCGCCTGGAAAGCCACGCGGCTGGTGTACGCGAACGGCTACCGGGAGCACATCGATCACCTGGCGGTGGAGACGGCGGCGCTCTATGACGGGCCGCAGGTGGGCGATCCCGTGGCGCTGGACCTGGGCCAGCCGAGCCTGATCCGCTCCTACGCCTCCTATTGCTGCTGGGGCCGCTTCTCCCCTCTCGACGCGCTCGCGGACGGGCGCGACCCGCGGATCCGGGCCAACTGGGCGATCGTCGCGGACCAGGCCGTCGAAAACCGGCTGATGAGGGCGATCCGGGCTTTTGCTTCGCAGGGTGAGATCATCCAGGGCATCATGGAGACACGCAAGCAGCGGATCCTCCCGGGCGACAAGCCGCGGTATCTTGAATATTACCTGAAGACCGAAGTCCGTCCTCCGGTGGAACACGATCCCTATAAGGACCTGGTCCAGAGCATTGACCGGCGGTACGCCTAGGAAGAAGAGGTTCCGCGGTTCCCGGTTCAGGGGTTCATGAAGTCGGACCCGTCGGACCCGTCGGACCGGTCTGACCGGTCTGACAGATGGGAATCGGGCCCGTTTCCCGCCAGGCGGCGCGAACGAGATCCGCCACGGCTTCAGCGGGGAGGTCCCGGTCCAGATCGATCCAGCGGATCTGCGCCTGGTTGCGGAACCAGGTCATCTGCCGCTTGGCCAGCTGCGAGGTCCGGAGAATGGTTTCGGCCTGGGCCGCGGCTTCGCTCATCGAGCCGCTCAGGCAGGCGATCGCCTCGGCATAGCCAATGGCCTGACAGGCGGTCGGCGCGTTTTCAAGGCCTGACTTGAACAGCCGCCTCACCTCGTCCAGCAATCCATCCGCATACATCCGGCGAACCCGGCGTTCCATGCGCGACCGCAGCAGCGGCATGGGGAGCCGAAGTGCCGTTATCGGGGGAATGGCGGAGGGGCCGCCCCACTTTCGCTTGACGGTTACACAACCGGCCGCGCCCAGCTCCAGCGCCCGGATCAGCCGCCGTGAGTTCCAGCGATCGGACTCGGTGAGCGAGGCCGCCAGAGCGGGATAGGCCTCCCGCAAGGCGCGCCACAGGGGCGCCACGCCCTCCGCCGCAAAACGGGCCTCCCAGACCGCGCGAAGGGCCGGATCGGCCGGCGGGCTGTCGTCCACGCCCTCCACCAGCGCCTTGATGTAAAGACCCGTCCCGCCCACGACGACCAGCCCGCGACCCCCGCTCCGGCTTTCGGCCACGGCCCGGCTTGCCGCCTCCAGGTAGAGCGAGAGAGAAAACGGGACGCCCGGGTCCACGAGATCCAGACCGTGATACCGGAGTTCGGCGCGCAGGCTAGCCTCCGGCTTGGCCGTGCCAATATCCATCCCGCGGTAGACCAGCATGGAATCGGCCGATAAAATCTCGCATCCCATTTCCCGGGCCAGGAGATGGGCGACATCGGTTTTCCCCGATGCGGTGGGGCCGGCCAGAATGAACGCGGAGCCCGGTGGAACAGAAGCGGTCATGGCCTAGGCCGACTCCGAGCGGAAGGACGTCAGGAGATAGAGCACGACGCCCGAGCAGATGGCGGCGTCGGCAATGTTAAACGACGGGAAATGGTAGCCGCCCCGGAAGAAATGGAGATAATCGACCACGTAGCCGAGGCGCAGGCGGTCAAACAGATTGCCCAGGATTCCCCCGGCCAGGAAGCCCAGCGCGAGGCGCTGGACCAGGTGCGTACCGATGAAATGCCGGCGGAAGACGATCAGCAGAACGAGCACAATCAACGAAAAAATGGCCAGGGCCACGTTGGAGCCATCGAACAGCCCCCAGGCGGCGCCGGTATTCCGGACATAGGTGAGGCTGAAGAAACCCGAAACCACGGGGACCGATTCGCCGGGAAGAAAACGAAAACGGACCAGTTCTTTGACGAACTGGTCCGCCCACGCGATCAGGATGCCCAACACCAGAACCAGCATGAAGGCTCCCGCAAACAGCCCTACTCGGGCTCCTCGGCTTCCGGAGCGCCAGGTTCGCGCTCGGGAGGCTGGACAAGGGCATTGCCAAAGGGACGGTAACGGGTACGGCCCTTTTCCATCTCGGCCTGAATCGACACGCAATACCGGGCGTAGGGAAGGGCTTTGAGGCGCTCCTTTTCGATCGACTTGCCGCTGATTTCGCAGATGCCGTAGCGGCCTTCCATGATGCGGCGCAACGCCTCATCGATCTCGAAAAGGGCATCCTGCACCGAGCCGGCGACATTCAGCGCGAACTCCCGGTCGAAATCGTCCGTCCGGTCATCCGAGGGCGTTTCGTCGGCGACGGTAAGCGACTCGTTGGCCAGCGTGGTAACCTGGCCCGTCAACCGGGCGCGCAGGTCCAGCAGCAGTTTCTTGAATCGCTCCAGCTCTTTCTCGCCAAACGGGCACTTCGCAGCCGGCTTGGGCGGGGGCGGAGGCGGAGGCGCCTTCTTGGCAGGGACGGAAGGCTTGGGTGTCGGCTTGGCGACTGGCTTCTTTTGCGGCTCCGCAGGCTTGCGGGGAACCGCCTTTTTTTTCTCAGGCATATCGCATCTACCTCTTACTGTGCTTTCCTAATCGGGCCGTCACCATAGGGTTTTCAGGCTTGTTTTGTCAATCCAAAAAGGATCAGACGGCCGTCATGTTGCGGACCCATTCCTTGATCTCCAACGGGAGCGAACGGACGGCCACGACCTTCGACTCGCGATCCTTCCCCTCCCCGTCCGGCACGGCCACGGAATCGCCCGTCTTCAGCCCTTCCAGCCGCTTCCCGAGCCCGCTTTGGCAGGAGATGATATGAAGCTCGGGATCCTGATCCCAATCGCCCAGGATCGTGAATGTGTCGCGGGAGCCGTCGGCGTACTCCAGGTCCACCTGGACGCCCATGCCGGCTGTCTCTGTGGAAAAGCCCTCGAAATCGGTTCCGCGAACCGTCTGCAGCTCGTGATGCATCTCGTCCTTCCGATGCAGCAGGATGCCCTGCGTCTCCTTGGCGGTCTTGTATTCGTGGTTCTCGCGCAAATCGCCGTAGCTGCGGGCGATCTCGATATCGCGGGCATTCTTGGGGATCTCGATATTGATGAGCCTCTCCCACTGCCGCTGGCGGCG
>CAXNFL010000153.1:0-5402 GCA_964201555.1 Kiritimatiellia bacterium | reverse complement strand
GGGGTGAGGGCCGCGGCTTTCTGAAGCGCCTTTTCGGCCAGGGGCGAATGGGGAAATTCAGCCGCCATTTGGCGGTAAAGCGAGGCCGCCACGCTGTTTTTGCGGGCGCGCTCATAGACGTAGGCCCGGTCCATCAGCGTTTGCGCCTGGCGGGCATCGAGGTCGGCCAGGTCGGTTTTGACCTCTTCCGCATGGGGGCTCTCGGGGTGATCCTTCAGGTACTGGGCCAGCGCGGCCCGGGTGTTGAGCGTGTGCTGGGTGTTGTTCCGCTGGCGCCGGGCGATGGACATCATGCAGTTGACCATCTGATAGGCCGCCTCGTCCGCCTCCTGCGCGGCCGGATAGCGGGTTTGCAGATCGGCATAGGCGCGGATGGCGTCATCGAACTGCCCCTCCTGCTGGTAGATGGCCGCGGCGCTCATGAGGGCTTCCGGGGCCGCCTTCCAGTTGGGCGCGTTGCTGGCCGTCTGGAAGTAAAGCGGGATCGCGCGCTGGGGCGTGACAAACCCGATGCCGAAAAACCACCGGCCGTAGCGCTCGGTGCGGACCTGATTCGCCAGCGCATATTGGGATTCGATGACGGAATCGTAGGGGAAACGGCCGGCGTAGGTGTCAATCAGGTACTGGTACTCGTCGAAGGACTGGCTGTACTTGCCCCGCTTTTCCAGCAGGCGGGCGTAGGCGCGGAGCGCTTCCGGCGCTTCGACCGAGGTCTGGAAAAAGAGGAAGGCCGCCTTGTAGGCGTTCAGGGCCTGGCGGGTGCGCCCCTGGGCTTCCAGCGTGCGGGCCAGGGCCAGTTGCTCCGTGGCGTTGGTCTTGGCCGGGCTGTTGAACAGGCGCGTGAAAAGACCCACCGTCCGCCGCTGCGTCTCGCCGGGCCCCGGTGACGCGAAGTTTGAATCCGGCTCGTAACCCGCCGCAAAGAGGGCGGCCGGCGCGGCCAGGCAGAGGAGGGGAAGCAGTCGGCGCAAGAGCAAGGGGATCATGTTCATAGACCTACAAGGTAAAGCCGGAGGCCGCAAGGGTCAAGCGGGAATCGCGCGCCCATACTCGCCTAAGGCAGAAGACGACACGGCGGATTGAGGTGTTTCGGCGTTAAGGCGCGGCTGTTTTCGGGCTGATCCGCCTTCAGGCTGGAGGAGTCGGGACACGAGTCCACGCCTCCTCGCCTTCAGGCGGCTGAGCCTCGAAAACGGCTCGCGCCTTTCCGCTGATCGAAACACCTCAACGACTTGCCTTCGCTCGCCCCGCCCGAAGCGGTCGCGGGCGGCTCGCGAAAGGTTCCCGTCCCCACGCCCGTCAACAGAGTTCCTAACACGCTTATTTTCGCTGTTTTTACAGGGCTTATTTGCGTGAAACAAACTCGCGCGCCGCCCGAGCGTGGTCGGAAGACCCGCGGGCGCGCGATGGCTCTCGGGTTCGGCGTTCCGTTAGCCGGAATATGGCGAGGCGATTTTCCGATGATGAGGGGCGACGGCGAAGCGACGTGGAATAATAGTCCCGGCGCTGACGCCGGAGCCCCTCAGGGCGGAAAAGCGTCCGCCAGATTCCGGCCGGAACGCCGTACCCCCGCTGGGAACCCGCCACCCAACTCCGCTTCGTACGAATCCTATAGACAGTCTAGTGGCATCATCCTCCTTGCCTTGCTGCATCCCGACCTGCGAACAAAGCCTCTCGACTCTGTGAAGCCAGTGTAACCGATAGCTTAGGCGAGGATTTGGGGCGCGCCCATACTCGCCTAAGGAAAGCGTTCGTCCTTGCGCCGGTCCACGCCTTATCAGGCGCGGCTACTCCCACTTGCCTTCCGTGTGACATGCCAAAAGAAAAGACCATGCCAGGGATGCCTTCTTTGGTATATCTCGCTTGATCAGAGGGAGGGCTTGGGATAGATTCATAGGGATGCCCATGCCCCACTCAGGAGGACTGCGTGAAGAAAAAAGTGCTGATTCCGACCAAGCTGGATAAAATCGCCGCCGAAATCCTCGTCAACAACGGCCACTACGAGGTCGTCCAGGACGACGCCGTGCCGCTTGCCGAGCTGGCCGCCCGCCACTCCGATGCCTATGCCCTGATCGTGCGAAGCGAAAAGGTCACGCCCGCCATTCTCGAAGCCCTGCCCGGCCTTAAGCTGATCATCCGCGCCGGCGCGGGCTATGACACGATCGACACCAAGGCCGCCCGCAAGCGGGGGGTGGACGTGATGAACACGCCCGGCGCCAACTCCAACGCCGTGGCCGAGGAGGTCATCGCCCTGATCCTCGCCGACGCCCGCCATATCTGCGCCGCCGATGCCAACACCCGCACGGGCGGCTGGGAAAAGAAGGCCTTCATGGGCCGCGAGCTGGCCGGCAAAACGGTGGGCATCGTGGGCCTGGGCAATATCGGCCGCCTCGTGGCCAAACGGCTCGCGGGGTTCGAATGCCGCCTCCTGGGCTACGATCCCGTCATCGCCGCCCAGCGCGCGCAGGAGATCGGCGTCAGCCTGGTGAGCCTGGAGACGCTGTTCAAGGAGTCCGATTTCGTGACGCTGCACGTGCCGCTGACCGAGGAAACGGCCCACCTGGTGAACGAAAGCCTGCTCATGCGGATGAAGGGCGGCGCGGCGATCGTCAACTGCGCGCGCCATGGCATTATCGATGAGGACGCCCTCCGGCGGGTCAAGCCGATCAAGCGCCTGCGTTTCCTGAACGACGTGTACGCCAAGGATGAGCCCGGCGCCAAGTCCTGTTCCGATATTGCCGACATCATGCTGCCCCACCTCGGGGCGAGCACCCACGAGGCCAACTGGAACGCCGCCCGCCGCGCCGCCGAGCAGCTGGTGGAGTTCGACGAAAAGGGCATCACCAGCTGCGTGGTGAACCGCGACATTCCGGAAGGGCTCGACAAGGCGTACGGCGACCTGACCTTCACGCTGGCGCGCCTCGCCCGCGTGCTGGTGGGCCGCGAGAGCAAGCTGCAGATCATCGAAACCAGCTTTTACGGCTCGCTGGAGCCCTTCGCCGACTGGCTGATGGTGCCGATCGTGGCGGCCATCTGGAACGAGTTCGACCGCTCCATGGACGCCGCGGCCGCCCTCCAGTTCCTGAAGGATCGCGGCATCGAGTACCGCAATCGCAAGGCCGATGTCCGGAAGGGGTTCATGAACTCCGTCACCATCGACATGACGGCCTCCGTCGGGGCGGAAAACCTCAAGGTGACCAGCGTGCGCGGCACGGTGGCCGAGAACACGCTCATGATCGCGAGGATCGACGAGTTCGACAAACTCTACTTCGAGCCCAAGGGCTACACGGTCTATTTCCAGTACGGCGATCGTCCCGGCGTGGTGGGCGCGGTGGGCTCGGCCCTGGCCGGCGCCGGCATCAACATCGAGGATGTGCGCCATTCCCATAGCATCGAGTCGGGCCAGTCGCTCGTCATGATGCGGGTGAACAAGCCGGTTCCGGCCGCGCTGGTGAGTCAGGTGGCGGGTGAAATAGCGGCTTCGCGGTCCTTCAGCATGACGCTGTAGCTTGCCCGCTAGGCGAGAGGGAATGCCTCATGGCGTTGACGATCTGTGTTCTGGGAAGCGGCAGCACCGGCAATTGCACCTTTGTGGCCACCGAGTCGGTCGGGGTTCTCGTGGACGCCGGGCTGAGCGGCCGCGAAACCTGGCGCCGGGCGGAGGCGGCGGGCCTGCCCATGGAGCGGGTGAAGGCCGTGCTGCTCACCCATGAGCATGGCGATCATACCACCGGCATCGGCGTGCTCCACCGCCGCCACAAGCTGGCGCTCTATGCCAACTCAGGCACCATCGACCGCTTTTCCAAGGACGAAGAGGGGGCGCCGCTGAATTGGAATGTCTTCCAGACCGGCTCCCCGTTCGAGATCGGCGATCTGCGCGTGGAGCCGTTTTCCGTTCCGCATGATGCGCTGGATCCCGTGGGCTTCATTTTCACGCAGGGCGACTTGAAAGTCGGGGTGGTGACGGACATGGGCATGGCCACCACCCTGATCCGGGAACGCCTGCGCCGCTGCCATGCGCTGGTGGTGGAAGCCAATCACGACCTGGATATGCTTAAAAACTCGGGCCGGCCCTGGTCTCTCATCCAGCGGATCCTGAGCCGGCAGGGGCATCTTTCGAACGAGGCGCTTGCCGCCATGCTGGCCGAGATCGGCCACGCAGGGCTGACCGATGTGTTCCTGGCCCATTTAAGCCAGGATTGCAACGATCCCAAGCTGGCGGAGCAGGATGTGCGCAAGGCCCTGGACAAACGGGGGCATCTCCATATTCGCGTGCATATGACGTATCCGGATAAGCCGAGCCGGATCGTCCGGATGGAGGAGGCGCTTAAGGCGCCAGCCAATTCCGCACCGCCAGCAGGCTGATTCCGGCCGAGAGCAGCCATAGCGTGACGCCCTGCACCAGGGCCCGCGCCCCGACCGTGCGGAGAGACTCGCGCGTGAGACCCGTGCCGATCAGGAACAGGGTCAGGGTCAGCCCCCGCCGCGCGGCGCCCGTGATCCAGGCATAAACCGGCTCCCCTCCGGGCGCATAGGAACGCACCGCGGCGGCCGCCACGAACAGGAAAATGAACCAGGGAAGCGCGATGCGGGATTTATCCGATCGCGCCGCGATCGCGAGGGCGAGCACCAGCGGGATGATCCACAGGGCGCGGGCCAGCTTGACCGTGGTCGCCAGGTGCAGGGCTTCGTCGCCGTAGCGCGCCGCCGCGCCCACCACGGAGCTCGTGTCATGAATGGCGAGGGCCGCCCAGAGCCCGAATTGATGCTGGGAGAGGCCGAGCGCTTTCCCGATGGGCGGGAACAGGAAGAGCGCCACCGCATTGAGGATGAACACCGTTCCCAGCGCCACCGACATGGCTTTTTTGTCGGCCTTGATCACGGACCCGACCGCCGCAATGGCGCTTCCGCCGCAGATGGCCGTTCCCGTGGAAATCAGCAGCGACACGCTGCGCTCGACCTTGAACAGCCGGCCCAGGAGCCAACCCGCCGCCAAGGTTCCCAGGATGGTGGCGGCGGTGAACCCGAAGCCGGTTTTTCCCGCCAGCCAGACCTGGGCCAGATTGAGGCCGAAGCCCAGCCCCACAACGGATCCCTGAAGCAAGTACTTGGTGATCTTGGGTGTGCCGGAGGGAAAGGGGTGGCCAGCCAGCAACGCCAAGGCGACGCCCAAGGCTAATGCGATGGCGGGCGAGAGCCAGCCCGTGAGACAGACGGTGCCAAGAAGGTAAAAGAGGGCGGTTTGAATGGAAGCGCCACCGATCATGACTGATGGCGGATAAGCCGGGCCGCGAACAGGCCCGAGCCGGGGCCGTCCCACGGCCAGAAATAGGTCTGCCCGGGGCAGGGGGCTCCGGTCAGCGGATTAGTGAAAGGGGAAAGCGTGTACTCGGAATGCGTTT
>CAXNFL010000152.1:0-5407 GCA_964201555.1 Kiritimatiellia bacterium | reverse complement strand
TCGCGCGCCGCCCGAAGTGAGCGACAGCGAACAGGGCGCGCGATGGCCATGGGGTTGTTCCATTTCGATCAGGCGAAAAAGGCGAGGTGATTTCGCGGCTCAGCCGGGCGACGACAAGGAGGCGTGACCTTCCGGGTCCGCCTCCGAAGACGGAGCCCGGATCAGCCCGAAAGCACCCGCCCTTTTGCGCCCGAAATGGAACAACCCGCATCACGCAACCCCACAGGCCTGGATAAGGCCAAACACGGATGTTGTTCCCGGCGCCTGCCTATGCTATAAAAAACAACGGAGGTGCTCTGTGAGCGGAAAGCAGGATTTCTACCATCTACGCGTCGAAGCCGGTCCCGACCAAGGCCGCCGCTTCACCATCCCGCCGGGCGGAGCCCGCGTCGGCCGGTCCTCCGGCAACGACATCGTGCTCACCGACCCGTCCCTCTCCCGCTTCCACTGCCGCCTCTTCTTCAAGGACGGGGCGCTCTGGATCAACGACCTCGGCAGCACCAACGCCTCGCTGGTCAACGGAAAGCCCGGCGCCGACCGCCCGCTGCGAATCGGCGACAGCCTGGAGTTCGGTGAATCCCGCCTCCTCATCCTTCACGACCAGCCCGAGCCCCCTCCCTCCGCCGGCGACTCCCCCGCCCCCGCCTCCCGCCTCGACCTGGGCCTGGGCCGGGACGAAGCCCCGCCGCGCGACGAACCCGGCGCCCGCTCCAAGCCCTCCCTGGTCCTCGTCGTCGTGGCCGTCGCCATTATCGCCGTGGGCGCCGTCTACATCTCCCTGAAATCCGGCAAGGCCACCCGCCCCGCAAACCGGCCCGCTTCCGCGCTCCCCGCCGCCGCGGCCGCCCAGCAATCGGCCTTTGAGTTCATCTATGAAAAAGAAGACGGATCCACGAACAACCTCTTCCGCTACGTGCTGACCCTGCACGACACCACCCTGTCCGCCCAGATCGACGACGCCGCCAGCCGCCGGCATGTGCTGCGCGAAAAGAAAATCGATCCCGCCGTGCTGAAGAATCTCCGGGAAGACCTGTCCAAGCTCGCCTTCTTCGACCTGCGGCCGGAGTATGTCGGCATCCCGCGGGACGGCGAGTGGGGCGCGCGCGACCTGACCCTGACGCTCGGCGCACGCACCCAGCGCGTCCGGGTGGTCAACCGGCTGGACCCCGAGGAGTTCAAGCCCATCCGCGACCTTCTGGAAACCTTCGCCCAGAACGAGCTGAGCCTCGCCTCCCTGACCCTTCCGCCCGAGCGGCTCTCGGAGCTGGCGCAGCAGTCGTTCCAGCTGGGCCACAAGTACATGGATGAGCGCGATGTGCGGCCGGACAACCTCTACAACGCCATCCGCACCTTCGAAGCCTGCCAGTGGTACCTGGAAACGGTGGAGCCCAAACCCGACTTCTATCTCGACGCGATCGCCACCGCCGAACAGGCGCGCAAGGACCTGGACAAGGAATACAACATCCGCCTCTTCGAAGCCGAAAAGGCCTGGAGCCTGAGCGATTGGCCCCGGGCCGCGGAACAATACCGGCAAATCCTGGCGCTCATCCCCGACCGCTCGGACGAGCGCCATCAGAATGCGCTCAAAAAACAGCTCGATGTTGAACGCCGTTTCAGGAGATAACCATGCGCCGCCCGTTTCTCCCGCTCCTACTACTCCCGCTCCTCTGGCTCTCCGTCGGCTGCGACCTGGTCGCCCCGCCTACCGCCGATACCGGGGAGATCCAGGTTGAAACCACCCCCGCCGGCGCCGCCATCACCTGCGATGGCGGAGCGCCGCGCATCAGTCCCGCCTCCTTCGGCGCCCTTCCCCCGGGCCTCCACATCCTGACCGCCCGCAAGGATGGCTACCGCGACACCCGCCAGTCCCTTTCGCTGATGGGCGGCCAGAAGACCTCGGTCCAGATGGCGCTCGAGCCCGCGCTCGGTTTTGTGCTGGTGCAGTCCACCCCCGCGGGCGCGCAGGTCACCGTCGACGGCGCCTTCCGGGGCCAGACCCCTCTCCTGCTGCCCGACTTCCCGCTGGGCACGCACCGGGTGCGCCTCAGCCTCGCCGGGTTCGAGGAAAAGGAGATCGAGCTGACGATCAAGGACCGCACGCCTCTTAAAACGGTCGTGGACCTGGCTTCCAAGACGGCGCGGCTGGACATCACCTCTGAGCCGGCCGGCGCCGCCGTCTACATCGACAACGCCCCGCGCGGCGCCACCCCCTGCGAGGTGGAGGCCACGGCCGATGCCCAGGCCCGTGTGGAGCTGAAGCTGGAGGGCTACGCCCCGTTCAGCGAAACGCTCACGCTGCAGGCCGGGGGGCACTACCCGATCAAGGCCCGCCTCGCCGCCCTGCCCGCGGATCTGGAGGTCTCCTCCACGCCGGCGGGCGCGCGCGTCTTTGTGGACGGCGAGTTTAAAGGCGTCACGCCCGTCACCGTCAGCGGCCTTCCCCGCGGCGACCACAAATTGAAGATCGACTTGAAAGGCTACGAGTCCCAGGAGCGCCCCGTCAGCATCAGCACCTCCGGCAAAATCCGCGAGGATGCGGCCCTGGTGCGCAACAGCGGCACGATGGTCTTGATCACGTCGCCCGCCGGAGTCGAGGCCTTTGTCGATGGCGAAGCGGTAGGGGTCACCGCCGCCTCCGCCGAAGGCGGAAACGTCTCCGAGCCCCTTCGCGCGGACCTGCTGTCGCGCGGCGAGCATACGCTCCAGCTGACGCGCCGGGGCTTCATCTTCAAGCCCGCCAAGTTCACCGTCGAGGCGGGCGAGGTGGTGCAGCTCCACGAGTCGCTCACCCGCCTGTTCATCCGCGACACGGTGGTCGTCGTCCGCAAGGACGGGGGCCAGTACGAGGTGACCGGCCAGCTGCTCCGCAAACTGCCCAATGGCGATGTGGAGATCGAGGTGAACCCGGGCATCAAACAGACGCTGGAGGCGGCCTCCATCGCCGCCATCCGCCCCCACAACGTCGAACCCTGAGCCGCCGCCGTGAACACCTCCACCCGCATCGTCATTCTCTACAACAGCCCCATCGAAACGGGGCCGCTGGCCACGGCCTATGCCGAGTCGGACGCCGGCGTGCTCAACGAGGTGGCGGCCGCCGAGGAGTCTCTCGCGCGCCACGGCTTCAGCGTCCGTCGGGCCGGCGTGCGGCGGCTGGCCGACATTCCCCCGGCCCTGGCCGCCGGCCCCGAGCGGCTCGTCTTCAACCTGGTGGAGCGGCTGGACGACTCCTTTACCGCGTTCAACTTCGTGCCGGCGGTCTGCGACGCCCTGGGCCGCTCCTGCACGGGCGGCTCCTCGGATGCGCTCGGCCTGACGCTCGACAAGTGGATTGCCAAGGCGCGCTTGAAAGCCTGCGGCGTGGGCGTGGCCGACGCCGTCATGCTGTCCCCCGGCGCGAACATGCCGGACCTGCCCCCCTTCCCGCTCATCGTCAAGCCGGCCGCGGCCGGGGGCAGCGAAGGCATCGATGCCGCCCTCTCCATCGTGAGGGACACGAGTGCCCTGCTCCGAGCCGCCACACGGATCCACGAGCAGTTTGACCAACCGGCCCTGGCGGAGCGCTTCATCGAGGGGCGCGAGTTCAACCTGTCCGTCATTGAGCGGAACGGCCGGCCCGAGGTGCTGCCGGTGGCGGAAATTGATTTCAGCCTCTTCCCGCCGGACCGACCCCATATTGTGGACTACGCGGTGAAGTGGATCCCCGGCACGATCCCGGGTCATGTCTCCCCTCGCAAAGTGCCGGCGGACATCGATGCCGCCTCGAATGCCCACTTGCGCTCGGAAGCCCTGAAAGCCTGGCTGGCCTGCGGCTGCCGGGACTACGCCCGCATCGATTTTCGGATGGACCGGGAAGGCCGCACCTATGTGCTGGAAGTCAACGTCAACCCCGACATCTCGCCCCTGGCCGGCTTGCCCGCGGCGCTGAAGGCTGCGGCCATTTCCTATGACGATTTCATCCTAGCCATGGTCGCCAATGCGCGGGCGCGGTTGGTCGCCATCGAGCCGCCGGGCTAAGAAAGCCCGGCTTGACCGCGCAATCCTGACGATTAATCCTTCAGCGCCAGCACGGATCTTCCGGCTTTCCGCGACCATTCAACAGCGGAGGCGAACGCCCGGTGAATGCGCCCGGCCTACAGGGCCACCCTGACTCCGCTCATGGGATGCTGCGACACAGCCTCCCAGGCCAGACGCTGCAGCAGGCCATTCAAGTCGGCATTCCACGCGGGATTGTCGGCCAGCAGAAGGGGCATGGGCAAGCCGATGGGACTGCGCCGGTAGATGACGGAAAAATGGCAATACGCCGCCAACATTTTCAGGGGCGGCTTCGGATGCCCCCAGGGATCGGAGAACAGGTCGGATTGTTTCGCCAACCCCGGCGCCGTCCCGGCCAGGATATGCGCCCGTAACGCCATCGTGGCCTGGGCATCGGGCTGGACCCACACGACCGGCCGGCCGAGATCGGCATTCAGCCCGCGCGCATACGTTTCCATCAGGTCGAAATAGTCCTCATGCGGTTTCCGGAGACTTTCCAAGGTGGCCCCGTTGAACTCGTCCACGGATGCCCGTACGCGGTTCACCGCATCGAACGGAAACCGATCCTCGGGCAGCCAGAGTTCCTGCACGATGACGCGAGCCTTCGGATTGCAGGCGGCGGCAAGCTCGGCAAAATGGCGGATCCCGATGTCGGGAAACGTCATGGTGGAGAGGGTCAGAACGTCCACTGTTCCCGCCCGCAGCGCTTTCTTAACCTCATTCTGCTCTTCCGGCACATCCCAATGCTGAATCGCACGGGACCCGCCAAGGGAGGAGGTGCCAACCTTGACATGGCCGGCAATACCGGCCGCCTGGGCCAGTTCGACCAGGAGATCGGCCACCCAGACGTGAAAACTGTGCCCGCAGGTGAAGACGCGAAGGCCTGAAAGGGATGCTTTGTTCATGCTGCTATCCAATAATCAATGCCCTCAGAAAACGCAAGCAGAGAACGAAGCAGAAGGCTTTTCCCGAGAACCACACCGGCTTGCCGACATGCCCTCTGCCGGCCTGGTGGTCGTCGCAAGAGACGATCTACCATGCGGACTATTAATCCTTCAGCGCCAGCACGGCCATCGTGGTGGCATAAACCGGGCCGCCCACATCGGAATAGGCGTCGCGCGGCTCCCAGCTGCCGCACGCCTCGCCCGCCCGCACTTGCCGCGCCAGCAGCTTCCGCTGAACCTGCCCGAGCAGGGCCTCGGTGCCCTTGCCGCCGGCCTGCTGCAGCACGCGGGTGACAAAAAAGGCCGTGTAGTAATTCCTTGGAACGCCGCCCGAAGCCTGCCGCAGAATTTCGACGATGCTGCGCCGCACATCCGCCCGCTCTCCCGCCCGGCCGTCGCAATCCAGCTCGCAAAACACGCTCATGGCGGTC
>CAXNFL010000151.1:0-5425 GCA_964201555.1 Kiritimatiellia bacterium | reverse complement strand
AAGCCGGCCAGCACGTTGAGCTCGGTCGAAAGCGTCCGGCGGTTGTTCATGTCGTCTTCGTACACGCCGGACCAGCGGAAGGTGCGGCCCTTGATGCGCTGGAGCCCTTCCACATCGAGCCCGCACTGCTGGTAGAACCGGAGGAACGGCGCGGGAAAGTCGGTGCCCACCACGCCGACCATGCCCGTCCGGGTGAAAAACGAGGCGGCGGCGCCGGCGTGGGTGACGGAGCCGCCCAGCACGCGGGCGCGCTTCGCGGCGGGGGTGGCAATGGTGTCGAGCCCGATGGAGCCCACGATCACCAGTTGAACAGCAGCATCCTTCTTGATCCTCATCGCGTCAATGTCCTTTCCGCTCACTCAAATAGGCGAGAAGCCCTTCGAGGGCCAGCCTGTAGCTGTCCGGCCCGAACCCGGCCACCTGCCCCACGCAGGCCGGCGCGGTCAAACTGCGCTGCCGGAACTCTTCGCGGGCGTACACATTCGACAGGTGAACCTCCACGCACGGCAGGGCCACGCCCTGGATCGCGTCGCGGATGGCGATGCTCGTGTGCGTGTAGGCGCCGGGGTTCAAGATCAGGCCGTCGAACGTGCCCGCCGCGGATTGGATGGCGGAGACCAGCTCGCCCTCGCCATTGGACTGGATCGCCTCCAGCTCCGCCCCGAGCTCGCCGGCCCGGCGGCGCAGGCCGTCGACCACGTCCGCCAGCGTCATCTTCCCGTAGATCCCGGGCTCCCGCGTGCCCAGCAAATTGAGGTTCGGCCCGTTAATGACCAGAATCCGTCGCTTCATGGCGCCTCATCCTTGTCGTTTTCCTTTTCCGGCAGGCGGCGGCGGGCCCGCAGCACCTGAACCTCGGCGGCCGGGTACTCGAAATAGCGGTTATCGTCCAGCCGCACCTTGACCCGCTGCCGGGGAATGTCGCGATCCACGACAAAGCCGCGGCCCTCCGGGATCTGCACCTCGTCGCCATCGCCCGGCATGGACTGGGACAGGTCGCGGTAGACCTCCTGCTCGTAGCGCAGGCAGCATTTCAGGCGGCTGCACATGCCGCTGATGGTGGTGGGATTCAGCGCCAGCCGCTGCTGCTTGGCCATCTTGACGCCCACCGCCTCGAACTTCTTGAGCCAGGAGGAGCAGCACATGCGGCGGCCGCAGGTGCCCATGCCCCCCACCCGGCCGGAGGCGTCGCGAACGCCGATCTGGCGCATCTCGATGTGGGACTTCAGCTCCCCGGACACGTCCTTGAGGAACTCGCGGTAATCCACCCGCTCATCGGCTGTGAAGGTGATGCAAAGCAGCGAGCGGTCGAAGCTGTAGCGGACGCTCAGGATCTTGAAGGGCAGCTTGTGGGCCAGCGCCTTGTTCTGGCACACGGTCATGCCCATGCGGGCGTGGAGGTTGTTTTCGTGCGCCTTGGTCTGGTCCTGCAGGGTGGCCCGGCGGAGCACAACCGGCTGGCCGTCCGGAGGAGAACCCTCGACGACAGCCTCCAGCTTCTGGATGCGCCCGTATTCCAGCATCCGGCCATGCTGGAAGACGCACCAGTCGCCCTGGTGAATCGCCAGATCGCCGGGACTGGCCGCCGGCAGGAGGCTTCCGTCCTCCAAGAGTACTTTGATGGCTCGATACACGCGCTTGACCCCCGATTTGATCCGCATCTATTATCAGGGAGCAAAGCGCCCCTGTCAACACCGGGTAAGGAAAATGAACCTCTTTTCTAAGCCATACCCAAGGAGATTGTCCTAGCCAGAAAGCCGTTTCATTACTAGGATGAGCCCTGAAATAAACAAGCGCATATCGGATCACGCAGGGGAAGGAACATCGCATGAAGTGGACGGTGAAAAAAGCCGAGTGTCAAAACCTGCGCGAAGGGCTCCGGAAAGAGTGGCTGGAAACAAACGGACTGGGCGATTACGCCTCCAGCACCCTCGTGAATTGCCACACCCGCCGCTACCACGGCTTGCTGGTGGCCAATCTTCAAAAGCCCTCCGGCCGCCACGTGCTGCTCTCCTCCTACGAGGAGACGCTGAGCCTGGATGGACATGACTTCGACCTCTCCTGCCACAAGTACCCGAACCTTTTCCATCCCCGGGGACACGAATATCTCGACTCGGTGGAAGGCGACGCCTGGCCGGTGTTCACCTACCGGATCGGGGATGTGACGCTGACGCGCGAAGTCCTGATGCTGCACGGGCGGCATGCGACCCTGGTCCGCTACACGCCCGGCCCCTGCGCGGTATCCGCCTCCCTGCGCCTCAAGCCGCTTCTCGCCTTCCGGCCCTTCCACAGCCTGACCCGAACCAACGTGGACCTCCAGGTCAAAACCTTCCCCGCGCGCAACGGGTTCAAGATCCAGCCTTATAACACGCTCCCCCCCCTCTATATCCAGGCCGGATCGACGGCGTTCGACTTCTTTCCCTCCCCCGCGTGGTACCACAATTTCGAATATTTCGTGGAGGAAGAACGAGGCTTCCCGCACCAGGAAGACCTGTTTCAGCCCGGCGTCTTCGAGATCCCGCTGACGCCCGGAAAGTCCGTGATCCTCTCCGCCTCCACGGCGGAACTGCCCGGCGACCTCGAAACGCTCTGGAACGACGAAACCGCGCGCCGCAAGCCGGCGCGGGTGGCGGCGACCCGGTCGATAGCCGCGCACCTGCAGCGGGAAGGCGAGCGGTTCCTGATCCACGAGCCCGACGGCCGGCCCGCCGTGATTGCCGGCTATCCCTGGTTCGACGCCTGGGGGCGCGACACCCTGATCGCCCTTCCCGGGCTGACCTTCTGCTCGGGCCGTGAAGAGGCGGGCCTGGAGATCCTGGTCCGCCTCGGCGAACTGGAGCGGAACGGACTGCTTCCGAATATGACGGGGCCCCATCCGGGCGCCCACGCCTACACCTGCGTCGACGCCTCGCTCTGGTATGTCTGGGCCGTGCAGCAGATGCGGGCGCTCACGGGCCGCACGGACATCGTGCGGGACACCTGCTGGCCGGTGATCCGGCGCATTCTCCTCGCTTACCGGACGGGAACCGACCTGGGCATCACCATGGATTCGGAGGGGCTCCTGCATGCGGGCTCGGCCTCCACCCAGCTGACCTGGATGGACGCCAAGGTGAACGGCGTGCCGGTGACCCCGCGGCACGGCTGCCCCGTGGAAGTCAACGCGCTGTGGTACAACGCCCTGGCCTTCTGCGACGAGCTGGCCGCCGAGTTTCACAGCCCGGCCGACCGGTGCCCGGACCTGCTGGAGCAGATCCGCCGCTCCTTCCGCCAGCGCTTCTGGGTCGAAAACGGCTCCTACCTGGGAGACGTCTACCGGGACGGGGCGCTGGACACCTCGATCCGTCCGAACCAGATTTTCGCCGTCTCCCTGCCCCACTCCGTGCTCGATGCCGAGCATCGGGACGCCGTGGTGGAGAACGTCCGGCGCCACCTGCTGACCCCCTATGGCCTCCGGACCCTTTCCCCCCGCCACCCGGACTATATCGGCCTTTATGAAGGGTCTCCCGCCAGCCGGGATGGCGCCTATCACCAGGGAACGGTCTGGCCCTGGCTGCTGGGCGCCTATGGGGAAGCGGAGCTGCGCATCACCCGAAACCGGGAACGCAGCGCCAAAACCCTTCTCGCCACGCTCACCCCCCTGTTTACCGCTCACCTGCGGGAAGCCGGGATGGGCACCGTGTCCGAGATTTTCGATGGAAATCCCCCCCACCAGCCGAACGGTTGCACCGCGCAGGCCTGGAGCGTGGGGGAGCTGATCCGCCTGTTGCATCTGCTAAAAAAATCGGCTCCGAAGGCGCTCGCGGCCTTCGAAGAGTCCGTTGTCGGGAGAACTTAACATGCGCGTACTCATGTTTGGCTGGGAGTTTCCACCGCATATCAGCGGCGGGCTGGGCACCGCCTGCTTCGGGCTGACGCAAGCCATGGCCCGGCAGCAGGTGGATATCCTTTTTGTGGTGCCCCGGATGAAATCGGCGCCCGAAAGCCGTCACCTCACGCTTCTGTCCGCCTCGGGAACCCGTGTTCCCAGCCGCCTCCTGCACACGGTGGAGGAAACGATCCGCGGCATCTGGGAGGGCCACCTGACGGTCCGCCCGCTGGAATCGCTCCTGTTTCCCTACGCCACCCCCGAAACCTTTGCCGAGCAGCAGGCCTTCAGCCTGACCGCCTCCGGCAGCCGCTCCATTCCCGGAAGCTCCGAGTCCTCCTCGACGCTCGAGGTCCAGGGCGAGTACGGGGCCGACCTGATGGGCGAGGTGTTCCGCTACAGCCAGGCCGGCGCCGCCCTGGCCGCCACGGAAAAGTTCGACGTCATCCACGCCCACGACTGGATGGCCTTTCCGGCCGGCCTGATGGCCCGGGAAATCAGCGGCAAGCCGCTGATCCTGCATGTCCACTCCCTCGAATACGACCGGAGCGGATCGAACGGAAACGCCGATGTGGTCCGCATTGAAAAGACCGCGCTCGAGGCGGCGGACCGGATCATCGCCGTCAGCCACTACACCCGCTCGCTGATCATCTCCGAATACGGCATCGACCCCTCGAAAATCGACGTCGTCCACAACGCCGTCTCCCGCGCGGAGGCCCGGAAAGTCTACCGCACGCGCAACCATGCGGTCCCGGGCGAAAAGCTCGTCCTGTTCATGGGGCGCGTCACGTTCCAGAAAGGGCCCGACTATTTCATCGAGGCCGCCGGAATGATCCTCAAAAAACTGCCCCATGTCCGCTTCGTCATGGCCGGCAGCGGCGACATGCTGCCCCGCATGGTGCAGCGGGCCGCCCAGCTCCGGATCGGCAGCCGGGTCCATTTCACGGGCTTCCTGAAGGGCCCGGTCGTGGAGCAGATGTACGCCCGCAGCGATCTTTACGTGATGCCCAGCGTCTCCGAACCTTTTGGCATTGCTCCGCTCGAGGCCATGCTCTACGATGTTCCCGTGTTGCTCTCCCGCCAGTCCGGAGTCACGGAAGTGCTGCGGAACGCGCTGAAGGTGGATTTCTGGGATGTTCAGGAGATCGCCAACCAGATCGTGTCGGTGCTCCAGCACCCCCGCCTGGCGGCCGAGGTGGTCCGCAACTGCCGCGAGGAATTGAAGACCATCCGCTGGGAAAAAGCGGCCGAATCCGTTATCAACGTATACCGTGCCGCGGCACAGGGAGGACATTGACCATGCCATCCGTCTGCTTCTACTTCCAGGTACACCAGCCGTTCCGCCTTCGCCATTACACCTTCTTCGACATCGGCGAAAACCATTTCTACGAGGACGACGAACAGAACCGCCTCATCCTGAACAAGGTGGCCCACAAATGCTACCTGCCCATGAACCGCCTGCTGCTCGAGCTGATCGAGCGGCACAAGGGCGCCTTCCGCGTCAGCTTCTCCATCACCGGCGTGGCGCTGGACCAGTTCGAGAAATACAACCCCGAGGTG
>CAXNFL010000150.1:0-5464 GCA_964201555.1 Kiritimatiellia bacterium | reverse complement strand
CCTGATTTTCCTGATCGAGGGGCGGATTGTCCGGCATGCCGTTTTCCGCTGAAGCGCTTGCCATGGGGCCGGCCGATGGGGTAAATTGGCCCGCGACAGGCAACGCAAGGAGAACATCATGGGCGGCATTTTCAAGGCGTACGATATTCGCGGCATTTACGGCGAAACCCTGACCGACGAGCTGGCCGAGAAGATCGGCCGCGCCTATGCCACCTTCCTGAAGCCCAAAAAGGTGGTGGTGGGCCTGGATATGCGGCCGCATTCCAAGCCCCTCTTCGAAGCGCTGGCCCGGGGGCTGACCCGCCAGGGGTGCGATGTGATCGGGCTGGGGCTCTGCTCCACGCCCATGTCCTACTTCGCCAACGGCTCCCTGGGCGCCGACGGCAGCATCATGATCACCGCCTCGCACAATCCCGGCGAGTGGAACGGCTTCAAGCCCTGCCGCGCGCAGGCGGTGCCGATCAGCGGCGCCACCGGCATCCTGGACATCGAGAAAATCGTGGAGACGGGCGCCTTTGATCCGCCCGCCGCCAAGCCGGGGACCGTTTCGTCGTATGACGTCGTGCCCGCCTATGTCGCCTTCGTCCAGTCCAAGGTGAAGCCGCCGGCCAAGCTGAAGGTCGCCATCGATTTCGCCAACTCCATGGGCATCCTCGAGGCGCGCTGCCTGAAGGGGCTGCTGGAGGTGGACCCGCTGTTCGACACCCTGGACGGCACCTTTCCCAACCATGAGGCGAATCCGCTCAAGACCGAGACCCTCGAGGCGCTCCAGGCGAAAATCCGGGGCGGCTCCTACGCGTTCGGCGTGGCGTTCGACGGCGACGCCGACCGCGCGGGGTTTGTGGACGAGAAGGGCGACGTGGTGCCGATGGACATCATCACCGCGCTGGTGGCCCAGAGCGTGCTGCAGAAGCAGAAGGGCGTGATCTTCTACGACCTGCGCAGCAGCTGGGCGGTGAAGGAGGTCATCGAGGAGAACGGCGGCACCGCCCGCATGAGCCGCGTGGGGCATGCCTTCATCAAGCAGCAGATGCGCGACGCGGGGGCCCTGTTCGCGGGCGAGCTGTCGGGGCACTACTATTTCAAGGACAACTACTATACGGAAAGCTCGGCCATGGCGGTGCTGTCGGTGGCCGACATCGTGGCGCGCGCCGGCAAGCCGCTCTCCGAGCTGATCCGCCCGATCCAGCGGTATTTCGCCAGCGGCGAGATCAACTCCGAGGTGCACGATCCGCAGAAGGTGCTGAAGGCGATCCGCGCCGGCTATGCGGACGGCACCCTGATCGAGCTGGACGGCGTGAGCGTGGAATACGCCGACTGGTGGTTCAACGTCCGCTGTTCCAACACCGAGCCGCTGGTCCGGCTCAACCTGGAAGCCAGGACGAAGGCCCGGATGGAGCAGAAGCGCGACGAGCTGCTTCGCCTGATCCGGAAGGCCTGAGGTGAGCGCCGGCTCCAGCGCTTTTGAATCGGCCCCTCCGCCGGGCATCTCCATTTCCGGGCAGATGGTGGAAAGCCGCGCCTGGCGGGTCCAGGTGGACCTGGCCACGGGCGGCGTCCGCTCGCTGCTGTGGCGCGGGGCTGTCACGCGGGAGCTGGCGGACGCCGAGCGGGAGCCGCATCTTTTCCAGGCGGTGCTGCGGGACGAGGCCGGGCCGGCGGGCCGCGCGCGTTATACGTGCTCCCATATCCGGTTTGACGGCGCCGGGGCGCGGCTGGTGGTGGAGGCGGCGCTGGGCGGCGGCGTCTGGCGGACCGAGTTCAGCGTGGACGTGCGGCAGACGGTTCTGGAGGTGCGGGCGGGTTGGGCGGGGGCGCCGGGCCGGGGCGCGGCTGAAGTGGTGGTGCCCGCCTGTGCGGAGGCGGCGCCGGAGGCCGCGTGGCATCCCGAGCGCGGCACGGTTTCGCCGCCCCCCGACGGGCCGCTGGTGATCCGGCTGACCGGTTTGAAGTAATTAATCCGACATCACTTTTTCGGCTTTGGCCTTCCCCGCGGCCTCGGCGCGGGAGTCGGGCGACGTTTCCGGCATGTGATGGCGGAAGAGGATGATGGCTCCGGCGGCGATGCCGCAGGTGAGGACGGCCGAGGCCAGGCCGATTTTGAGCCACTCCTTGAAGGGGATGTGGGCGTGGGCCTGTTTTTCCAGCATGCCGAGCGCCACGATGTTGGCCGTGGAGCCGATGAGCGTGATGTTGCCGCCGAAGCAGGCGCCGTAGAGCAGCGCCCACCACAGGGGCGTGACGGCCACGCCGGTGTTTTTGAGCCCCTCGATGATGGGCGAGAAGGCGGCCACGAAGACCACGTTGTCGACAAAGGCCGAGCCGAGGGCCGACGTGGTGAGGATGCCGCCGATCAGCATGACGGGATTCTGGCCGAACTGGCGGATGAACTTCTCGGCCAGCACCTCGGTTACCCCGCTGGCCTTGAGCGCGCCGGCGATCGAGAAGAGCATCATGAAGAACAGCAGCGTCCACCAGTCCACCGAATGCTCCACGTAGTGGCGGGCGCGGTCGCGGCGGTAGAGCATGACCCCGGCGGCGCAGAAGATGGGGGCGATGAAGAGCACGGTGTTCTTTTCCAGGTGCAGGAGTTGCTCCACCTGGTGGTGCAGGGCGATGGAGAGCAGGACGATCAGGAGGATGATGACGCTGCGGCGGTAGGGCACGCGCACGCCGGGGGTGAGACCCGGATCGCCCGGAGCCTTGTGCTCGCGGAGCCGGGCATCGAACTCGTGCAGGGTCTTCCGGTACCAGAAGAAGACCAGCAGGATGTTGGCCGCGGTCGCGACCAGCATGACCGGGAAGGCCCAGATCAGGAAGTCGCCGAAGGTGAAGCCGGCCTTGGCGCCGATCAGGATGCCGACCGGGTTGCCCATCATGGTGCCGGCGCTGCCGATGTTGGTGGCGATGACGGAGACGATGATGAAGGGGATGGGGTTGATTTTAAGCCGGCCGCAGACCTGGAAGACCAGGGTGGCGATGATGATGATGGAGATCACCTCGCCGACGGCGCAGGCGAGCAGGGCGGAGACGACGCTGATGACCGCGATGAAGCGGTGGCCAGACAGGTTGGGCAGCCCGATGACGGACTGAACGATCCAGGTGAAGAAGCCCAGGTCCTCGAGGCAGCCCAGGACGATCATCATGCCGATGAGGAACAGGATGATGGGCACCTCCGCGGCCCAGACATATTCTTCGATCGTCATGGAGCGGGTCAGGATCAGGAGGCTGACCCCGAAGAAGGCCATGCTCAGGCGCAGGTTCCAGAACATGAGGGTTCCCAGGATGGAGGCCGAAAAGACGCCGACGGCGAGCTGTTGCGGGCCGGTCAGGCCTCCCAGCCGGGCGCCGAGAACGATGCCCAGGCTGACGAGAAGCAGGATGCCGATGCGTTCAAGGAACTTCGCGGTAGACAAGGCTGGGGCTGGGGCTTCTTCTTCGAGGGGCATGGCGGTTAATCCCAGAAAAGTTTACGGACGTAGGAGGTGAGGTCGATCGTGCCGACGAGCCGGCGCTCTTCCAGCACAAGCACCTGCCGGCGCTCATCGTGCAGGAAGAGCTTGGCCAGCTGGATGGCGGGAGTTTCGGGCGCGATGGAGAGGACATCCTCCCGCATGAAGCGGGTGATGGGAAGGGAGTAGTCGCGCTTGAGGAGCTCGGTGAAGGGCTCGAAGCGGAGGATGGGGGAGAGGTCCTCCATCCAGCGCAGGTGGGGGGGCAGGGCGATCCGGAGCAGGTCCTCGGTGGCGATGCTGCCGAGAATCTCATTGCGGCCGTTCACGATGGGAAGGTCCATGATGGATCTGGAGCTGAACAGCTCGATGGCGCGGCCGAGGGTGTCGGTTTCACGCAGAACCACGGGGTCGGTGTTCATCAGGTGCTTCACGGCCAGGAAGTCCGGCAGATGCTCGGGGCTGATGCCCAGGGCGGCGAGCACCTCCGCGGGGGAGAGCGCGGCGGCCATTTTGCTGATGGCGTTGGGAATCCGCAGGGATTTGCTGACGGCGGCCAGCACCCGGAGGTAGAGGTTGGGGTCGCTGGCGGGGGCCAGGGTCAGCACGACGACTTTCACGGGGGGCTGGTTGGGGTGGAAGGGGATGCCGACCGGGCAGATCCCCACCACGATCCGGGGTTTGGCCAGCTCGGGAAGGCGGGCGTGGGGCATGGCCAGCTCGTGGTCCATGATGACGGGCACCACGGCTTCGCGCGCGAGGACGGCCTGCACGGCGGCTTCCGTGTCGAAGCCGCCATGGCGGGCGTGGAGGCGCTGGACCAGCAGGCGGATGGCCTCCTCGGAGGAGCTGGCGCAGAGCGGGAGATAGATGTCCTCAAAGCCGAGGTAGTCGGTGACGGGGATAGCGGATTTTGGATTCATGGCACCTCCTGTCATTAGCCTTCTGGGGCCATCATAGTGAAGACGGGCGGGAGACGCAAGCATTCAGGCGGTTCCCGTTTGACATTGCCGGAGGGGCGGGGCTATCCTCGCCTGACTATGCGTGTGTGTATCCTTGTTGAAAGTTATTATCCGCGGGTGGGGGGGACGCCCTCCCAGGCGCGGCTGCTGGCGTCCGATCTGCTCGCCGCGGGCCATGAGGCCGTCGTGGTGACGCGCCGGTGGGATCGCACGCATGCCGGGCGCGAAATCGTGGACGGCACGGAGGTGATCCGCGTGGGGCCCATTGGCCGGGGCTCCTCCAAAAAGTGGCTGATGCTGCCGCGCGTGCTGCCGCTCCTCCTCCGTCTGCCGCGCTATGACCTGATTTTCTGTCCCGGCCTCCGCGTGCTGGGCGCGGCGGCGGTGCTGGCCGCCCGCTGGCGAGGCGTCCCTTGCGTGCTCCGGCCCGTGAGCTGCGGCGAAATGTCGGGCGCCTTTTTCGCCGACGGCCTGAAGCGGGCGGGGCTGGGCCTGTCGGCCTGGCCGGTGCGGCTCGCGCTGGGCCTGCGCAACGCCATCCTGCGGCGGGCGGAGTCGTTCGTGGCGATCTCGGCGGATATCGCGGACGAGCTGGCGCGGAGCGGCGTGAGTGCCTCGCAAATCGCGCGCATCCCGAACGGCGTGGACGAGGCGGTGTTCCGGCCGGCGTCGCCCGCGGAAAAGGCGCAGCGGCGCGCGGCCCTGGGGGTCCGGCCCGAGGAGCGGCTGGTGGTGTATACGGGGCGGCTGGTGACGTACAAGGGGCTGCCGGGATTGTTGAAGGTGTGGGAGCGGGTGGCGAGGGACTTCCCGGCCGGCCGCCTGGTTTTGGTGGGCGGGGGCGGGAACGACATGGCCAACTGCGAGGCGGAGCTGCGCGCCTTCTGCCTGGCGCGCGGGCTGGGGGAGCGCGTGCGCTTCACGGGCGATGTGCCGGCCGTGGCGCCGTGGCTGCAGGCGGCGGATCTGTTTGTGTTTCCCACGCAGAACGAGGCGTTCGGCATCTCGCTGATCGAGGCGATGGCCTGCGGGCTGCCGGTGGTGTCGACG
>CAXNFL010000149.1:0-5464 GCA_964201555.1 Kiritimatiellia bacterium | reverse complement strand
AACCTCTGGTGCGTGGGCAGCGTCCGGTATGGCAAGGGCGGGAAGAAAAGCGCGCCGCTGTGGCTGGCGGAGGTCCGCCTGAACAGCTCGGAGATCCAGGATGTGCTTTATTCCGACTGGGTCGGCAGCCGCCTCGACTTCGAGCTGCTGGGGCTGGCCCGCAATTCCAAAAGCGGCGTGCATGTTTTCGCCGTCACGCTGGAGCGCAGCCCCGTGGAAATGGAAGTCAAGCAGGTCCATGCGGGGAGCGTGTTCCACAATGACGAGAAGCCGGAGATGAAGGTGGAGCTGCGGCCGCTGGCGGCCGGGGACGTCACGCTGGGCTGGCGCGTGGAGGATGTGTGGGGCGGCGAAGCGGCCGCCGGCGGGCAGGCGATTCATTTTTCAGCCGGGGAGGGGCCCCGGACCGTCTCCGTCCCGCTGACCCAGAAGGACTATGGCTGGTACCAGGTGGTGTTCATCTTGAGCGACGGGAGCGGGCGGCCGCTGCTGGCGCACACCGCCGCGTTCGCCCAGCTTCCGCCCGACACGCGGCGGGCGGGTTACGAGTCGCCTTTCGGCTGCTGGTGGCAGCAGTACCTGCACAGCCACATGACCGATCCCGCGATCATCGGCCCCCTCCTGCTGAAGGCGGGCCTTCGCCGCACGACCAGCACCTGCCAGAGCGAAGCGGTCATGAAGCCGTACAAGGTCACCCTCGACATGATTCCGTGGCTGAGCACGTATCGGCCGCCGGGCTCGCCCCCGATGACGCAGCAGGAGTGGTTCAGGGAGTACGAGGCGAAGATAAGCGAATATCGGGACAAGTTCCCGAACAGCAAGCGGGCGATGGTTTTCCATGAATCCTATGACTCCGGGGTGGGGCCGGAAGCGTGGGACGGCGAGCCCGACCCCCTCACGGCTTTCAGCCTGATTGAAAAAGCCAAAATGGCCTGCGCCCTGCTGCGCGAGAAGTTTCCGGAAATGAAGATCATCGTGGGCAACTCCGGCTGGTCCGGCGCCCTGGTTTCCCAGCTGCTGCGCGGCGGCCTGCCGCCCGACCAGATCGACGGGCTGGGCATGGAGCGGCTGCTCGGCTATTTCGCCAAGGACACCATGCCGCCGGAGCGGCATGAGGCGTCGTGGACCCTCCGGAAGACGGGCTTGAAGTATGGCTGCACGGCCCCGCCCTCGGATTGCTACGAATCGGGCGGCCGCGGGAATTACGGGATGGGCCAGGGCCGGATCGCCCAGTACGTGGTGCGCGATTCGCTGGTGGGTCTCGCCTGGGGCTATCCCTACGTGGGCGTGGGGGTGATCTCGGAAAATGTCAACGGCTACTACCACACCCGGTGGGGCGGGGACTCGATCCTGAGGCGCTCCCCGCTGCTCTATCCGCAGCCGCAATACGTGGCCATCGCCACCATGACCCGCGCGCTGGACGGCGCGAAGCTGGTCCGGCGCATGCCCACGGGCTCCCACACGGCCTATGCGCTCGAGTTCGCCCGGCCCGACGCGCACGTGTATGTGCTGTGGACGCCGCGGGGCACGTGCGACATGCTGCTGAAGTTCCCCGAGGATGGAACGGTGACGGTCGACGGGCTGTATGGGAAAACGAGACAGGCCGACGTGGTCAACGGCGAGCTGCGCCTCGAGGCGGGAGAAGAGGTGACCTATGTGACCGCGCCGGCCGCGGCCACGGCGGTCCTGGCGGGCAAGCGGTCGTTCCCGCGCGACCAGCCGCCGCCGAGCACGGTTGTCGTGGAGCCCCTGAGCGACCCTGCCCGGTGGGTCGTGACGGGATCGAAGCCTTTGGAGTGCGGGACGCAGCCCTACCGCTGGCTGCCCTGGCGCACCACGGGCAAGGGGAAGCTGGGCGCGGTGGCGGACCCCGAAAAGGGGGCGTGCCTGGGCGTGGAGCTGATCCCGGAAGGCGAGGTCACGGAGCTGCTGGCCGAGTGCGTCAGCCTCCAGGCCGCCAGCCCGATTCCCGTTCCCGGCCGGCCCGATACCCTCGGCGTCTGGGTGAAGGGCAATTCCAGCTGGGGGCGCGTCATGTTCGAAGTGGTGGACGCCGAAGGGGAGCGCTTTCGCGGGGGCGCCAACGGGCTCGAGCCCTGGGGGACCACCGCTATCGATTTCGACGGCTGGTGCTTCGTCAGCCTGCCGCTGACCGAGAAGTCTCCCGTCCGAAGCCGGTTCTATTATGGGGCCAGCACCCTCTGGCAAAACAACGGCGGGAATGGCGTCATGGATTATCCGCTCCGCGTTACCGGCGTGATCGTGGAGATGAAGCGCAAGGCGCTGGACCTGGCGGAAATGGCCAGCGTGTCGCCCGTCGTGCTTCTCAAGGACTTGAGCGTCTATGGCCCGCCGGAGGAGATGACCAACCCCGCCCCGCCTGCCGTGGCCTGGGCGGGCCTGACGAACGGGCCCGGGCTGCTTTACCGGGATGTCGACTGGCGGCTGGGCAAGCCGGGCGTGCGGCCGGCCGGGTTCGCGAATGAAGCCATCCTGAAAGAGGAGGCGGGCCGCCGTTTTGTTTCCTGTGGAAAGGGCGTGAGCGGCCTGTTCCGGAATCTGTCGTATTACGGGACGGCGCACTGGCTTGATGTCGAGTGGAGCTTCCGCTTCCGTTTTCCCGAGGCGGGACAAACAGGGTTTGAAGGCGTTCTTCGGACCGGCTTCTCGCCGTCCCCTTTTCTCAATGCGCCGAACCTCGGGCCCGAGGATCGCTGCAAGGGCGTGAAGTTCGCCTTCACGAAGGAGGGATTCACGCCCGGCGTGGTTGATGGCGTTTTCCAGATGGCGAAGGGCGTCACCTGGGCGGAAAAGGGCCTTCCCCCGCTGGAGGCGGGCCGCTGGTACCGGACCGTGATCCGCGCCGCCGGCCGGGCGCTGGACGTATGGCTCGAGCAGGACGGGCGCCTGGTTTCCGTTTACCGGGGCCCCATTCCCGCGGGCGGGGGCGGGCTCAACCTGAGCGCCACCAACGCCCTGGAGGTGGCGGATATCGAAATCCGGTCGGTGACGCCGACAGCCGGGGACTGGAGCCATGCCGGCCGGATCCGGCAGGACCCGGAGTCGCCCGTTCCGGGTAGCGGCAGCGTGCGGATTGACGGGCCGTTCATGGTCTCGGACGCGATCGCCCTTGCGACCAACCGGCTCTGCATCCTGTCCGCCTACATCCGCGGCGAAAAGGAGGGCCTGTCCGCCACGCTGCGGGTGGGGGATAAAACCAAGCGGGTCCTCCTGGCGACGGCCTGGAAGCGCTACAGTTTCCTGGCCATGCCCCAGGCGATTTCCGAAGAGGACAAGCGGTGCGGCTTTGCGGTGAAGGGCTGCGACGAGGGGGCGATTCGCGTATCGGTCCCCCGCGTGGAATACGCCCCGTTTGATCCGGCCGCCAAACGCGCGGCCGGGTGGGACCGGTCCTCGGACAGGGACTACGACCTTGACGCCGCGGCGCCCCATGCGGGCCGCTATAGCCTGCGCGTGGCCGGCGGCGGCATGGCCGTGCAGGAGGCGGAGCTGGAGAAGGATGACGTCCGGCCGCTGAGGCTGAGCGGCTGGTTCAGGATGGGCGAACCGAAAGGCAAGGGCCGGCTGCAGCTGGACCTGTTCCGGGATCGGAAGTTCTGGACGCCGACGCTGCCGAACGAGACGGAGCCCCGCGAGACGTTCATCGTCGAGCTCAAGCCGTCGGGGTCTGGCTGGTCGCGCGTGGAATTGAAGATTGTTCCCCGGAAGGAGTTCCGGCGTTTCCGCCTGGCCGTGGCGGCCGACGGTGCCGCCGGCGCCGTGTGGGTGGATGATGTGGCCCTGACGCCGCTCGGGGCGGCGGGCGCGCCCGCCGCGCCAGCCGGGCCCCTGGACAACCTGATGGATAATAAAAAAGAGGCGGCGGCCGGCAACCTGGACGAGGAGATGGCCTCCCTGGGGATCGAGTCGAAGGACTCCAAGCCCCAGGCCAATCTGATTCAGAATCCCGGCTTTGAGGAGCGGATGACCAACCGGGTGGTGACGCTGGCGTGCGATACGCCGGCCCCCGTGGGGCCGACGCTTCGGACGAACACCTGGATGGCCGCCGGCTCCGTCCCCTGATCAGGGCTGGGCGAACAGCTCGGCGATGGCGGCCAGCGTGATTTCCACCAGCTCCTGGCCGCCCTCGGGGCCCACCGGCGCGACCACGGGATGGGCGCCGTAGTGCCCCCCGTCCACCGCGCGCTGGGTGGGCAGGTACATGCCCTGGCCGCCCGCCAGCTGGACCAGGATCGTCTGCGCCGCCTTGCTCCGGGCCTTGATCTGCATGCCGAAATCCATATAGAGCTCAAAAGGGTTCGTGGCCAGCGCGGCATCCCCGATCCGCAGGATGTGCAGCTCGCCCTCGTAAACGGGCATAGGCTCGCCCTTGTCAAAGCGATTCGCCACCAGGTTCAGCAGCCGGGGGAACCACAGGTTCTGGTCTTCGCCCTGCTTGACGGAGTAGGCGACATTGGCGACCGCCCAGTCCCGTTCCTCTTTTGTGATCTTGCGGGGCGTGAACGAGACGCGCCGGCACACGTGCGCCACGGCCGGCTCTTCGGTCTGGGGCTGGGTGCAGGTGAGGGCGTGCGTCACCGCCTCGCCCACGCGCCGGGCGATCTCCTGGCGCTCCGTGAGCCCGCTGCGCCGGCGCATCTCCGCCTCCTGCTTGCCGTACATCAGGAAGTGCGGCGACTGGTCGCCCGCCGCCCCGCACAGGGCCAGCACCTGGAGGTGCTGGCCGAACCGGTGGCGCAAGTCCACGCGGATTTCATGCCAGTAGTCGGCCGAGAACTGGTTCAAATTCTCTTCCACCTGGGAGGGGCAGGGAATGTCCAGCGCCACGCCGGCCAGGCGGCCGTCGGGCTCCCAGACGAACAGCATGTCGAGGCTGTGGTCCTCGTAGCCCTCGATGTGGCGGAAGGTCGGGTCGTTGGTGTTGCCGTACATGACCGCCTTGCCGCCGGCATAGGAGGCCCGGCGGTTGTGGCCGATCACCGCATGCCCGAAGGCGCGGCCGAGGAGGCGGGGGGCGCGGGTTTTCCAGGCTTCCTCGACCGCCGCGGCCGCCTGGGAGGCCACCCAGTCGAGGGACTCCTTCGACGTCATCACCTCGCCGCCCGGATGCGGATAGGAGCCGTCCTTGAGCACCGGTCCGTCGTGCGTGTGGGTGGCGTTCATGATGATCGAATCGGAGGGGAGCTCTGGCAGCCGACTCCGGAGCGCATCCCGAACCGCCGATTGAAGATCGGGGGGGGTCAGGGCGAGATCGGCGGAGACGAGGGCGAACCGGCCTGAGGGCTGGCCGTTGTCGACGATCAGGGCGGTGACGGTCAGGGGGTCGACGGCTTCGCGGCCGATGCGGACATGCTTCTGGCCCTGGATCAGGGCGGGCCGGGGGGGGGTGATGACACGGGTAGCCCATCCGATTTTCAACATGACGGTTCTCCTGTTAAAGCCG
>CAXNFL010000148.1:0-5490 GCA_964201555.1 Kiritimatiellia bacterium | reverse complement strand
GTCGAGATCTGCCGTCCGCCGTCCGCCGAACTCGCGATCTGCGCCTTTTGGATGGCCTTCAGGCGGGTGGCGTTCATCTTGTCGTTGTCCGGGCCGAGGGTGGTCACGGGCGAGGAGCTTAAGGGCGCGAAAGGCGCCGGAGCGTTGGTGATGATCACGGTCCGGCGGATGATCCGGGTTTCCGCCGCTGGCTGAGGCGGCGGTTGCGCGGACGGGAGCCCGGGCGGGGGAGCGGGGACGGGAGGCGCGGCCTCCCGGCGTTTTGCCTCTTCCTCCTTGAAGGCCGAATAGCGGGTGGAGTCGAAACCGAAACGGGCCTGGTCCGGGGCGCCCAGGTCCATGAAGTCGATCCGGGCGACGCCCGCCTTGTGGGAGAAGGTAATGCCGCCGGCATCACACCGGTTGGTGAGAAGGGCGACATTGAAATAGACTCGCCCGTTGTTGGTGATGTCCTCGCCGCGCGCCGCAAGGGCGGACAGCGCGAGCGCCAGAAGAAAAGGGCAGTTTCTCATGGGCGGATTATAGCAAAAGGCAGGCCGCCTTCCACTAGCATTGCGAATAGCCGCACCCGTGGCACTTGGTGCAGCCTTCCTCGAACATCAGGACGCCGCCGCATTCCGGGCAGCGGATCTTGTAGTCGTTGAGCTCGCTTTCGTTCGCGGCATCGGCCGACGGGTTATGCTCGGCCTTGGTTCCCCGCGAGATCGAGGAGAGATCGGCCGTGCCCAGGAGCAGCGCGTGAAGGCCCGCGATGGCCTTGGCGCGCTGATACTTCTGGATCGCCTTGGCCAGGCCGTCGGCCAGCGAAGCGATCCGCCCGTCCTTGGTGGGAACGGAGAGGCTGGAGCCGATGCCGTCCAATTGCGCCACGATGTCCTTCAGGGACCCGTTGACGCGGAGGTAGAGCGAGATCAGGCGGCACATGCCCTCCAGGTCGGAGCAGGCCAGGTCGCCCCCCTTCCCGAGTTGCGCGAAGATCTCGTACTCGCGCTGCGAGACGGGATCGACCACGATCTTGATGTGCATGTTGCCGAAGGGCGTGACCTGCTTGATGCGGATGGCCGACATGATTTCGGGCAGCGGCATGGGGCGGATGGGGCTGGCCGGGCCGGCCTTCTTCTTCTCCTTCTCCGCGACGGGCTTGTCGGCGAGGGCCATCGGCTGGTTCTGGCGGCAGCCGTCGCGGTAGACGGTCACGCCCTTGCAGCGGTGCTCGTAGGCGAGGAGGAAAATCTTCCGGACGGCCTCGACGGTCGCGTCGTGCGGGAAGTTGATGGTTTTGGAGATGGAGGCGTCGCAGTGCTTCTGGAAGGCCGCCTGCATGCGGATGTGCCACTCGGGGGCGATGTCGTGGGCGGTGCAGAAGATCTTGCGCACGGCTTCGGGAATGGACTCCATGGTCCGGATGGAGCCCTTGGCGGCGATCTGCTCCATCAGCTCCTTGTTGAAGAAGCCCTGCTCCTTGGCGGTCCGCTCGAAGAGGCCGTTCACTTCCAGCAGGCGCTGCCCTTCCATCACGTTGCGGAAGAACACCAGGGAGAAGAGCGGCTCGATGCCGCCGGAGCAGTTGGCGATGATGCTGATGGTGCCCGTGGGGGCGACGGTCGTGGTGCCGGCGTTGCGCATCCGGACGCCGCGCTGCTCCCAGGTGCTGCCTATCCAATTGGGGAACATGCCGCGCTCCGCCGCGAGCGCCTCGGAGGCCCGGTGCGACTCCTCGTTCATGAACTGCATCACCTTTTCGGCGAACGCCACGCCCTCTTCGCTGTCGTAGGGAATGCCCAGCGCGAAGAGCGCATCGGCAAAGCCCATGACGCCCAGGCCGATCTTCCGGTTGTTGCGGCTGATCTCGGCGGTTTCCGGAATAGGGTAGCGGTTGACGTCGATGACGTTGTCGAGGAAGCGGATGGAGAGGCGGATCACCTGGCGGAAGGCCTCGAAATCGAAGGAGGCCTGCGGGAGCCCGGCCCGGACGAAGGTGGCGAGGTTGATGCTGCCGAGGTTGCAGCTTTCATAGGGGAGCAGGGGCTGCTCGCCGCAGGGGTTGGTGGCTTCGATGGCGCCGATGTGCGGCGTGGGATTGTCCTCGTTGATGCGATCGAGGAAGACGACGCCCGGCTCGCCCGTGCGCCACGCCCGCTCGATGATCAGGTCGAACATCTCGCCGGTCGTCCAGGACTGGCCGTCCGCCTTGGCCAGCTTCGACTCGACGCCGCTGCGGGGATTCCGCACCACGTGATCCCCGGAGGGATTGGAGAGCAGCTGGCGCATGAAGGCTTCGGTCAGGCCCACGGAGAGGTTGAAGTTGGTCAGCTCGCCCAGATCCTGCTTCACGTTGATGAAGTCGACGATATCCGGGTGATCGACGCGCATGATGCCCATGTTGGCGCCGCGGCGGAAGGCGCCCTGCTGGATGGCGTCGGTGGCCTTGCCGAAGACCTTCATGAAAGAGATGGGCCCCGAGGTGGTGCCGCTGCTCGAGGCGACGCGATCGCCCTTGGGGCGCAGCCGGCTGAAGCTGAAGCCCGTTCCGCCGCCGGCTTTTTGAATCAGCGCCGTGTTCTTGATGCTGGAAAAAATCCCGTCGATCGTGTCATCCACGGGAAGCACGAAGCAGGCCGAGAGCATGCCGGCGGAGCGGCCGGCGTTCATCAGGGTGGGGGAGTTCGGCATGAAGGTGCCGTCCGCCATGAGGCGGAAGAAGCTTTCGGCCATGGCATCCACGGCGGCGGCATCGGCCCCATATCCCTTTTCGGCGGCGGCGATGGCGGCGGCCACGCGGCGGAGCAGCCCCTCGGGTGTTTCGATAATTTCGCCCTTTTCATCCCGGGTCAGATAGCGCGCTTTCAGGACGGCGAGGCCGTTGTCCGTGAGCCCCAGATTCTTGGTTCCAGCATCTGCCTGCGCCTTGCGAGTCGTCTTCATTGTACGCCTTTTGTAAAAATGTTTTGTAAATACAAGATATAGGGCTTTTGTTTATCAGCGGCACTACATATAGTTGTATTGAAGGATCGCGTCAAGAAAATCATACAAAATATTATTTAAGGGCGATATGGGGCCTAGTGTGTAAGCTGAATTGACGGGGCCGGAAATGGGGGCTATTCTGGCGGGCGACAGGGTAAAGGAGCAAGATATGGCACAACAGCGATCGGGGTCGGGCTGCCTGCCGGCGGCTATCTCGTGCGGCGTCGTTCTGGCGGTGGGGATTTCAGCCCTGGTCGCCGTTCTGGCGGTGGGGGCTTTTTCAATCACGGGTTCAGCCGGCCGGTTCAAGCCGATGATTGAAGAGGCCGGGGCGGATGAATACCCCAACCTGGATCGAACCTGGTCCTATGGTTCGGGCGATACCGTTGTTGTCCGCATTCCCGTCTTCGGCGTCCTGACGCGCTCACAGTCTTCCGGCATGCTCGGAAGCATTTCGGACCCCGTGGGCGATGTGTTGGCCTGCATTCAGGATGCCACGCAGGATGAGGATGTGAAGGCCATTATCCTGGAGGTGGATAGCCCCGGCGGCGAGGTGACGGCCTCGGATGTGATCTACAAGGCGCTGCTCGACTTCAAAAAAGCCCAGAAGGGGCGCAAGGTGGTGGCCCTGTTCGGCGATGTGGCGGCGTCCGGCGCCTATTATATCTCTATGGCGGCGGATTATATCGTGGTGCAGCCGACCACCATCACCGGCTCCATCGGCGTGCTGATGAGCACGATGAACTTCAAGGGCCTGGGCGATATGCTGGGCGTGAAGGATGTCACGATCAAGTCGGGCCCCAACAAGGACCTGCTGAACCCGCTGAAGGACATCTCTCCGGAGCAACTCGCTCTGGTGCAGGGAGTTGTGGACGATATGTATGCCCGGTTCGTGATGCTGGTAGCGGAGGGACGGCATTTGCCGATCGACCAGGTGAAGGTGATTGCCGACGGCCGCATCCTGACAGCCCGGCAGGCCATCGAGACGAAGCTGGTGGATTCGGAGGGCTATTGGGATGATGCCGTCAAGAAGACGGAAGAATTGCTGGGCGTGGAATCGGTGAAGATCTACAAGTACGAGCAGCAGTCGTCGCTGCTGGATCTGCTGATGGCCCAATCCCGCACGACCACGGGCCCCTTCCAGGGGCTGTTGCAGCCCAAGTCGCCGCGGCTGATGTATCTGTGGAATCCGTGAGGCGGGCGAGGGTTTGTATGGGGGATAAAAAAAAGGCAGCCGGTTAAGGCTGCCTCTCTTTTTGGGTTACCCCTCGACCTTAGCGGTCGAAACGGCCACCACCGCGACCGCCGCGGTCTCCGCCGCCGCCGCCGTAGCCGCCGCCGCCACCACCGCGGCCGCCTTCGGGCTTCGGCCGGGCTTCGTTAACGCGCAGGGGCCGGCCGCACAGGTCGGCGCCATTGAGGCCTTCGATGGCCTTCGTGGCTTCGGCGCTGTTCGCCATTTCGACGAATCCGAAACCCCGGGACTGCCCGGACATCTTGTCCATGACCACGGAGGCCGTGGAGACGCTGCCATACTGCTCAAATGCCGAGCGGAGGTCGGCCTCCGAGGCGCTGAAAGAAAGGTTACCGACGTAAATATTCACTTCTTAACTCCAAACAAACTTATTCGACTGGTTCTTGAACTTGTACTCGTTAGACATTGACTCGAAACATTCGCTTTCTAGATCGCCCACCCTCCTTGTCAGACTCTACTCGCGTCATCATCAGGTCTTCCGGCCCAAGGCCGACCTAGAGGCCTGACGACAAACGTGATGCATAATATGATAATCATCTCGGCAAATGCAACAGCAAAGAAAGGGGGGGGGGCGGGGAGCGGTTAATCAGACGCCGTAGCGGTTGAACCAGGCGCGTTGCTCGAAGGGCATGCGCTCCTTCTGGGGAGTCGTGGGCGAGGCCGGCAGGCCGATGGGGAGCAGGATGCGGATTTCCCGCCCGGCGGGGATCCCGAGCAGGGTGGAAAGGCTCTCTTTGATCTTCTGCGTGCGGAGAACGCCGTCGAGCCAGACGCTGGCATAGCCCAGGGCCGTGATGGCGAGCAGCATGTTTTCAGTGGCCGCGGCGCAATCCTCGGCCGCAAACGAGCAGTTCCGGTAGACTTCCCGGGAATCGATGACGCACACGATAAAGGCGGGAACCCCGGCCAGAAAAGGGCGCGTCACGACTTCGCGCACCTTTTCAACCAGGGCCGGGTCATCCACAATGATAAATGAGGTGGTCTGGGCGTTGCAACCGGAAGGAGCCTGGATGCCGGCTTGGACAATCTGCCGGAGATGCTCCCGGGGGACCGGATCGGACCGGTATTCCCCCCGGTAGCTATGGCGCTTGCCGATGACTTCGAAAAGATCCACGGAATTAACGGTCGCCGCCGCGGCCACCGCCGCCGAATCCGCCACCGCCGCGACGATCGCCACCGCGTCCGCCGCCGCCGCCACCACCACCGCGACGTTCGCCGCCGCCGCCGCCACCGCGACGTTCGCCGCCACCGAATCCGCCGCCGCCGCGACG
>CAXNFL010000147.1:0-5551 GCA_964201555.1 Kiritimatiellia bacterium | reverse complement strand
AGGTTTTCGGTGACAACCACATCATACCACTCGGGCTGCTTGACGAACCACATGGTGGCGGCGTCGACGTGGTTGTAGTCGCGCTTGATCGTCTTGTAGTCCTTGTCGCCCATCTCGTTGAAGGCGCGCCACCACAGGTCGCCGGCGTGCGTCAGCACGTTGGTCTTGTGGACCATGGTGAGCATGTTCTTCCGGTTGCGCTTCTTGGTGTACTCGAAGGCGTAGCGCAGGCAGCGGTCGACCACGGGGCGGGTGTAGCACATGACCTGCGTGGCCACTTCATTCTGCGTGCCGACCATCGTGGCGCCGCCCATGCCGGTGTAGATGCCGCCGGAGTTTTCGCGGATGACGACGAAGTCGATGTGCTCGGGGCCCTTGTCCTTGAGGGGCGTTTCGACGCCGGGGAAGAGCTTCACGGGGCGCAGGTTGATGTACTGGTCGAGCTCGAAGCGCAGGCGCAGCAGGATGCCCTTTTCGAGGATGCCGGGCTTGACGTCGGGGTGGCCGATGGCGCCGAGGTAGATGGCGTCGAACTTCTTCAGGTCGCCGGAGGCGGAGTCGGGAAGCACTTCGCCGGTCCGCAGGAAGCGCTCGCCGCCGAAATCGAAATTGGTCAGGTCGAGCTTGAACCCGAACTTCCGGGCGGCCACATCGACGACCTTCAAGCCCTCGCGGAGGACCTCGGGGCCGGTCCCATCACCGGGGAGAACTGCAATCTTATACGTCTTGGCCATGGCGTTTCCTTTTCTCGGGGTTAAAAGCGGCTAATTTTAGCAAAAACAAATAATTTTGCAATTAGGACCTGTCCAACGCAAAAAGATAGGTCCTATAAGTCCTATAAGTCTTATTGTTGGAAAATGCCCCCATGCAGCACGGCGCCTTCGACCGCCTGCACGCGCAGGGTCAGGAGCGCGCCGGGCGGAGGCGAGCCGGTGACGCGCGCTTCCAGGTATTCGGCGGTCCAGCCGGTGCCGGTGCTTTTCGCGCCCTTGCCTTCGATCAGCACGCGGACTTCCTGCCCCGAAAATGTGGCGGCAAACGCCTCGCGCTTTTTGTTCTTCAACGCCAGCAACCTCGCCACGCGTTCCTTTTTTATGTCGGGCGGAACCGCGCCGGCCATCTCCGCCGCCCGCGTGCCGGGGCGCCGGCTGTAGGGGAAGGCGTGGATGTTGCTGAACGGCAGTCCGTCCAGCAGTCTCATGGTGGACGCAAAGTCGGACTCCTCTTCGCCCGGGAAGCCGGCGATCACATCCGCGCCCAGGCCCAGCCGCGGGAGGCGGGCGGCGGCATCTTCCACGGCCTCGCGAAACTGCGCGGCCGTGTAGCGCCGGCCCATGGCCGCCAGGATGCGGTCGCTGCCGCTTTGCAGCGGAAAATGAAGAAAGGCGCAGATCACGGGATGGTCGGCCATCACCCGCACGACCTCCCGCTCCACGGTCGAGACTTCGATGGAGCCCAGGCGGAGCCGGCCGAGGCCCGGAACAGCGGCCAGCTTTTCAAGCAGATGCGGGAACCCGCGTCCCGATTCCTGCCACAGGCTCATGTTGGCGCCCGTCAGCACCACTTCCCGGTAGCCGGCTTCGACCGCCTGCTCCGTTTCCCGGAGAACCGCCTTCAAGGGCCGGCTCACCGGCGCTCCGCGCAGCGAGGGAACAATGCAGTAGGCGCAGTGGAAATCGCAGCCGTCCTGGATTTTCAGGAAGGCCCGGCGCCCTTCAAAGCGGGGAAGGGTCGATTCGCCCGGCAGGGCGGCCGGCGTCAAACCCAGGGCTTTCATCACGATTTCGGCAAGATGATCCTTGTCCGCCTGTCCGGCCAGCAGGGCGGCCCCCGCTTCCAGAAGTCCGGCGTGATCCTTGATCTCCGCCGCGCAGCCGGCCAGCACCACGAAGGGCTTGCCGGGCAGCTTGGCCGCCGCGCGCACCTCCCGCAGGCTCTGCCGCTCGGCCAGGCGGGTCACGGCGCAGCTGTGGATGACGCAGACCTCGCAGGCTTCGCCGTAGGGGACAAGCGTGAAGCCTCCCGTTTCGAAGGAGGCGGCCATCCGGGCGGTTTCCGCCTGGTTCAGGCGGCAGCCCAGCGTCTTGAAGGAGACCCGGCGCATCAGCGCGCGGAGGCGGCGTCGGGATCCATCACGGCGCCGGTTCCGGCGCTGGTCACGAAGCGGGCATACCGGCCCAGCCAGCCGGTGCGCACGCGGGGCACGAAAGGCGTCTGCTCGGCGCGCCGTTTCGCCAGCTCGGCGGGGGGGATGTCGGCCTCCAGCTTGCGGGCCGGGATATCGAGCCGGATCCGGTCGCCGTCCTTCAGCAGGCCGATCAGGCCGCCCTCGGCCGCCTCGGGCGACACATGCCCGATGCAGGCGCCGCGCGTGCCGCCGGAGAACCGGCCGTCCGTGATCAGCGCCACGCTTTCGCCCAGGCCGCGGCCCATGATGTAGGAGGTCGGCCCCAGCATCTCCTGCATGCCGGGCCCGCCCCGGGGTCCCTCATAGCGGATCACCACCACATCGCCCGCCTTGACGCGGTCGGCCAGGATGCCCTCGCAGGCTTCTTCCTGGGAATTGAAAATCACGGCCGGCCCTTCAAACTTGCGCATCGAGGGGGCCACGCCCGCGGTTTTCACCACGGCGCCGTTCTCCGCCAGGTTGCCGCGCAGGATGGCGAGCCCGCCATCGCTGGAATAGGGGTTGTCGATGGAGTGAATGACCGCTCGGTCGGTCACCTCGGCGCGCGAATAGTAGCTGCGGATGCTCTTGCCCAGCACGGTGGGGCAGGCGGTGTGAAGAAGGCCGCGGATGGCGCTGATCTCCTTCATGATGGCGCCGATGCCGCCGGCGCGATCCACGTCCTGCATGTGGAAGGCGGAGGAGGGCGCCACCTTGCAGATGTTGGGGCAGCGGCGCGAGATGTCGTCGATGCGGTCCAGGGTGTAGGGGACGCCCGCCTCGTGGGCGATCGCCAGGGCGTGCAGGATGGTGTTCGTGCTGCCGCCCATGGCCATGTCCACGGCGAAGGCGTTGTCCAGCGACTTTTCCGTCACGATGTCGCGCGGCTTCGGGCCGCCCGCCAGCGCCAGGGCCACGACGCGGCGGCCGGCCTGCTTGAAGAGCTTGCGGCGGCGGGGGTCCTCGGCCAGGATGGAGCCGTTGCCGGGGAGGGCGATGCCGATGGCCTCGCACAGGCAGTTCATGGAGTTGGCGGTGAACATGCCGGAGCAGGAGCCGCAGCCGGGGCAGGCCGCGCTTTCCATGGCGGTCAGGCCCTCTTCCGACAGGCTGCCCTTCTTGAACTGGGCCACGCCTTCGAACACGCTGATCAGGTCGAGCGCCTTGCCGTCGGCGGCGACGCCGGCGGCCATCGGCCCGCCGCTGACCATGAGCGTGGGGATGTTCACGCGCAGGGCGCCCATGAGCATGCCGGGCACCACCTTGTCGCAGTTGGGGATGCAGATCAGCGCATCGAAGGCGTGGGCGCGGGCCATCGTCTCCACGCAGTCGGCGATCAGCTCGCGGCTGGGCAGCGAATACTTCATGCCGGCGTGGCCCATGGCGATGCCGTCGCACACGGCGATGGTGTTGAACTCGAAGGGCACGCCGCCGGCGGCGCGGATGGCCTTCTTGACCAGGACGGCCACCTTGTTCAGGTGCACGTGGCCGGGCACGATTTCGCAGAAGGAGTTGCACACCCCGATGAAAGGCTTGCCGAAATCCTCGCTCTTGACCCCGGCGGCGCGCAGCAGGCTGCGGTGGGGAGCGCGTTCAAAACCGGACTTGATCTGGTTGCTGTTCATGGCCGTCCTTTTTGAGGTAAGCGGTAATCATAAGCTAATTCAGGCCGGGAGGCAAGAAAGCAGACAACACCCATGCCACTAAGAAGCGTACTGTCGACTATCTGGTGTTTTGATGGTGGGGGATGATCCGTCGGGTTGCGGCGTTTCGGCGTTAACGGAAGGGTGCTTTCGGGCTGATCCGCCTTCAGGCTGGAGGCGTCGGGACACGAGTCCACGCCGCCTCGCCTTCAGGCGGCTGAGCCTCGAAATCCACGGAAAACCAGAAAACCAATATTGGTTTTCGTTTTCCGTGGGGACTCTTCCGTTTCCGCTGATCGAAACGCCGCAACGACAGCGCCTCGCGCGCCCGCGGGTCTCCGACCACGCTTGGGCGGCGCGCGATTGGGTTCCCGCTGGAGCCCGAGGACAACGTACAAGACAATGGATTGCGTAGGGGTCTGTTTCCTTCGGGGGCTTTGGGCCCCCGCCAGGCATTCACCCTCCAATCTCCATTCGCTAAACACAGAACTAGAGCGCGGCAAATGGCGTTGCTTTTTCGTTGAATTGAAGGATAATACAGGTTTTGTGATGGGGACAAGGAGGTGGCATGAAGAGTCTGGTGCGAGGGGGCATCATCGGGCTGGCAGCCTGGCTGTCGGCGGGAACGGGCGCTTTTGCGGGGTCCATGGAGGACGGGCAGAACGCTTACCAGAAGAAGGACTATCCGGCGGCGTACGAAGCCTTTTCCAAGGCTTTCCGCGAGAATCCGGACAACCCCGAGGCGGCCGTTGGCGTGGGCCTGGCCGCGGAGGCGCTCGGCTATTACGACCGCTCCCAGTTCATGTTTGAACGGGCCCTGACCCTGAATCCGGCCAATCATCCCGCGCGGCTGGAACTGGCCCGCACCTATCTGGCCATGGGCATGCCCGCGGTGGCGCGGCAGGAATACCAGCGCCTGCTCGAGAGCGATCCCCCCGAGACGATCCGCCAGCAGATCGAGCGGGAGATGGATCAGGCGGTCCTGTTGCAGACCCGCTTCTTCTCGTCCGCCAAGCTGACGGTCGAGGGCTTGTATGACAGCAACGTCCAGTTCGGCCCGACCAAGGATTTCGTGGAGACGGAGCTCGGCACCTTGAGCATTGCCGACGAGTCGAAACCCAAAGCGGCCGTCGGCAGCGCGATCTCCCTTTCGGGGGATGGCCTGTACGATTTCGGCGCGCGCGGGGGATGGTCCGCGATTGCCGGCGCCGGCACGTATATCGAAACCTTGTCGGGCGAATCCGAGTATGCGGCCCAGGATTTCAATGCCTATGCCGGCGTCCGGCGGATCACCTCGGCCACCCTGCTGGACCTGCCCCTGAAGGCCCGGTACTTCATGATGGACTGGGACCGGCTGGTGACGATTGGCGGCCTTAACCCGGTGTTCGGCTGGGCGCTCAGCGACCGCTGGCGGCTGTACACGGCGGCCGGGATCGAAGGCCGCGATTACGAGGACGACCCCCGCGACAGCCTGTACGTGGAGCTGAGCGAGACGGTCCGCCGGTATTTCGGGGCCGATTCCGACTCCAGCCTGGCGTTGACGGCCGGCGCTTTTCGCGAGGACTCGGACCTCGGCGGCTATGACCGCGGCGGCCTGGAGCTCGCCCTGAACGGCGAAAAGCGTTTTTCAAGGGGCCTGACGGCCGCGGCCGGAATCGGCTGCCAGGCGGTGCGGTACGACGAGATCCTGTACTCCCTGTTGCAGGATGAGGAGCGCGAGGACTTCCAGTGGAACGGGTTC
>CAXNFL010000146.1:0-5669 GCA_964201555.1 Kiritimatiellia bacterium | reverse complement strand
GGTGTTTTCAGTGGTTGAAATCCCGGTAATTCTGAATGACATGGTACATGCGGCCGGCGCGGAGGCCAGCCCTCCCTAAATCCGTGTTATCCGTGAAATCCGTGGTTGAGTAAAACCAACCATGAAGATCATGAAGGACGTGAAGCGGATTCTCCGCGGGCTCCGCGCCTCCGCGTGAGGTCTGTATCAAGAGAAGGCTTCACACAGAGGGGGATGAGGTCAGATTGAGGACTCTGAGGGAATGTTTTTACGGCCGGGAACGGCCGTGTCCATTGCTTATCCGTGTTATCCGTGAAATCCGTGGTTAGTCGTCCCTCGCGCTAAGGCCGGGGCATGACGGCGCGGAAGCCCACATCATCAGCACGGACGGCGGCCTCCATCATCAGGCGTTGCGACACGCGGGACCAGGAGGCGTCCGACGACCACGCCCCACCCCGCACCAGGCGATTCGTGCCCTCGGAGGAGTCCCAGCACCATTCCGCCACATTGCCCGCCATGTTGCACAACCCGGCCTTGTAGCCGAATCCGCCGAACGCATTGGCCGGCAGGGTGAAGGGAGCGTCGCCAACATTGGCATCGGGGTGCAGGCCGCGGGTCGGCCCCGCGTCATACGCAACCGCGGCGTCGCTGAAGTAATTCGCGAGGGAGTGGTCAATCTCATTCCCCCAGGGGAAGCGCAGGCCGCTGGCCCCGCCCCGGGCGGCATACTCCCACTCCGACCCGGTCGGCAGCCGGTACCCCGCCCACGCGTCCACGCACTCCGCGGTCAGGTCGAGCTGCCCATTCGTATACACCGCCTCCTTCGAGGGAGTCGTGTAATAGGCGGGCGTCAAGCCCTGCATCTCGCTGCGGGCGTTGCACCACTTGACGCAGTCGTACCAGCTGACCCCCTGCACCGGGTGATCGGCGGCCTTTCCGGCGCCCTCCGACAGGTCCGCATACCCGTGGGCCAGGCCCCACGCGCGAACCTCGTCCCACTGCTGCTTCGTCACCTCCGTGACATCCACGTACAGCTTGCCCCTGTTCGTCACCGAATAGGGCCCGGCATCCGGGTCCGTTCCCGTGTTCACGCCAGCAGGAACGACGAGCATGCCGGCCGGCGGGGCGGACATGATCGAGATGCCGTTGAAGAAGGCCTCCGCCCCGTTCAGGCCGATGCCCTTGATTTGCAGCCCGTTCCCGTCGCTCACGGAAACCTTGAACTGCGGCTGGTAGGCCCTGAACTTGTTCCCGGTCACCGCGAATACGTCCAGCTGGGAAACGACGGTCTTCCCCTCGATTTTGACCTTGAACACGCGCGCCCCGATCCGGTCCTGGACCAGTTCCGCAAAGGCGAGCCGGACGATGTAGACGCCGTTCGGCACCTCGGGGAAGCTGTAGGTCAGGTTGCTGGCGACCCGGCAGGACTGGTAGACCTCCTGCGGGAAAGCTTTCGACGAGTTTTCAATAACGGCATTCGTCCCGAAAGCGATGCCGCCGGAATAGCCCCGGTCGCGCATCCACAAGCCCGTCTTCTTCCCGCCGCAGTTGAACCGGAGCGCCCCGAGGGGAGCCGGCGCCACCTCCAGGCGGAAGGTGGTGGAAACGCTGTAGCCGCTGTCGGCCTGCGTGGCGGTGACGACAATCCCGGCCAGGCCCTCCGCGGGACCGGCCGTCAGCGTGAGCGTGGTCCCTTCCACATGAGGAGCCGCCATTCCGGGCTGGTTGCAGGAGGCCGAAAAGACCAGTCCGGTTCCGGCAAAGACGGCCGAGAGGTCATAGGTCCGGGTCTGCCCCGCGGTCGCCGCGTCGTCGGCCATCAGATTGCGGACCCAGGGCTGTTCCACGCCGGAGGGAACGCCGAACGGGGCGCTGAACGGGCCATACCCGTTCGTGAACCAGGCCCGCAGGCGCATATAGTTGGTTCCCGGCACCAGGCCCTGGACGGCCATCTGGCGCGCCCAGGCGGGCGCATTCGTTCCCTCAAGGCCGGGAAGCAGGGCGGCAAAGTCCGGCCGGGCCGAGACCTGCAGCTGGAATGATTGGGCCGAGGCAAGCGCCTTCCAGTGGGCCACCAGGCTGGAGGCGGTGATCTCCGTGGGCGCCAGAAGGACGGGGGCGGCCGCCGGCAGGAAGGTGAAGGCGTTGCTCAGCACCGAGTCGCCGCCGGTCGGCGAGGACACCCGGATGTCGCCCACCCCGGGAACCAGGGCCATCGGCGCGGTCACGCGCACCCAGTCCTCGGCCTGGTCCACGATGACGGCCGGCACGCCGCAGAGGGAGACGGAAACGATATTCGAGGCGTAGCCGAGCCCCTGCCCTTCGATGAGGACGTCCACACCGCCGCCGATGTTGCAGGATACGGGATCGACACTCACGATGAAGCCGGGCGTGAAGAAGAGCTGCCAGGCCGTCCAGTCGCTGGTTCCCTGCGAGTTGAAGGCGCGGGCGCGCCACCGGTAACCGGTTCCCTCGGCAAAGCCGCCAACCGCGAGCGACTCCTCCGTCCCGGGCACGTTCCAGGACAGGACATTCGTGGTGCCGAGCGTTTCCATCTCCACATCATAGCCGGTGACCGGCATGACATCGCCGTGATGCCAGGAAAGCGTGACGCCGGCAGGAGTCAGCGCCGATACGGCCAGGTTCGTGGGGAGGGCCGGGCTGGCGAGATACTCGTAGGCGCCCAGGTCGACCGTTTCCACCACGCGCGGGTCGCCCTTCAGGTCGGTTTCCGCCAGGACCCGGGCGCTGTTCCCCGCATTCACGCAGGGGGACGCGGCTCCGGGACGATACCCGCCGGGGGCGAACAGGGGGTCGGCCAGCCGGCAGCCCGCGGCGCCGTCGGCGACGCCGTCGCCCGCGCAGGTGAAGGTCACCACTCCGCCCAGGGACACCAGATCCTGCCGGGCCGCCGGCGGCGCCCGGTTGCCCCAGGCGATGCAGTTGACCAGCGAGCCGGCGTCCGGTATGTAGACGCCGCCGGCGGCCGTTGCGGCCGTGTTGGAGGCCATCGTACAATGGACCGCTTCGCCGCCCGCGAACAGGCAAAGGCCGGCGCCCTGGTCGCTCTGGTTGCCGGTCATCAGGCAGTTGTTGACGAGGCCGCTTTCCCGCACGAAGACGCCGCCGCCATATTCAGCGGAGCGGTTGTCCGTGACGATACAGTGGCGCAGCTCGGCGCCGCCGGTGAGATAGACGCCGCCGCCCGAGCGGTCCTGCGACAGATCCGAGACGAAGGCCGAGTGGCCGCCCGTGAAGGTAAAGCCCCGGACGACGGCGCCCGTGGCGGCATACAGGCCGCGCACGGCGTCGAATCCGGAGCCCGTGGCGGGCTCCGCCCCGAGAACGCGCGTGACCGCCGGGCCGTTCACGCTGGCGAGCGTGATGGCTCGGGTGATGCAGATCCGGTTCGTGATGGTGCCGCCGGGCGCCGGGCGGCCGCCGGCCCGGTAGTCGCCGTTGCTGACGGTGACGAAGTCGCCATCCCAGGCGACGTCCACCGCGTCCTGGATGTTGCTGGCCGCCGAGTCCCAGGAGGCGTAAGGCCAGAGCGGGGCCTGCCCGGCCATCGCCACAAAATGCATCAGACCCGGGACGGGAATCACGCGGTAGAGGTTGGTCACCGTCGGTGCCGCCAACCAATTGGCATTGCCGGCCTGGCCCGCGGTCACGCGCACGTCGCCATAGCCCGAGAAGCGCACCCGGTTGCCGGGCAGCAGCGAAGCGGGGCCCGAGACAACCGCGAACACCAAAGCCTTTCCGGAACCCCCGCCGTTCGCGGCCAGGGCCAGGATATTCGTGCTGGTCACATCCCCGGAGGCGGGCAGGAAGCCCGTGATGGCCTGGGGCGCCCGCGCGATCGTGAGCCGCGTCGTGGAGACGGCGGTCCAGTTGAGCGTGTCCACCACCCCGGTCACCGAGTAGGATCCCGCCGCCACGGGCGCATCAGCCAAGCCGTTGTAGGTCACCTTGACCGGTTGGCCGCTGAACGAGGCGGCGGTGACGGGGCGGGCGCTGCCGCTGTAGACCTGGTTGGTGACCCCGAAGGTGATGGTGTCGACGGCGCGCGTCACGGTCAGCGTGACCACCTGGACCTGCGGGCTGTTGGTGGCATTGGGCGAGCTGAGGGTATGCCACGCCGTGTGCGTTCCGGCATCGAGGCCCCGGGCCGACACGACAAACGCCAGCCCGGTGGAGCCGAACGCGGGGACGGTCCCGCCGACCGGCGCCACGGCCAGCCAGCCGGACGACGCGCCCGGGTATGACACGGCGCCGCTCCAGGCGCACGGCGTGGCGCCCGGATTGACCAGCGCCACGGTCTGGGTCAGCGAGTGGCCCGCCGCGTACGTGGTCGTGAACGTCAGGGTGGAATCCGACCGCATCACGGCTTCGGTCAGGGTGGTGAAGCACAGCCAGCCGGTCCAGGCGCCGACGTCATAATCGTTTTCCGCGCGAACGCGGCAGGAGTAGACCGTGTTCGGCGCCAGGCCGGTCACCACGCCGGAGAGGGCCGGGGCCTGAACGACACTCTCGCTCGCGGGCGCCGCGGCGGCGAGGTTGGAAACCGCGATCCGGAACCCGATGACGCGCACGCTGTCGGTCGGCGCCAGCCACGACACTTCGGCCTGATGCGCGCGGATGTCGGCCGGGGCCGAAAGAAGCGCCAGGCCGGGCGTTCCGAAAAACTCATAGGCGCCCAGGTCGACCGTGGCGTGAATCGGGCGGGCCGCGCCATCCAGGTCCAGGGCGCCGGCCGGCGAGACGCCGTTGGTGCCGGCATTGATGCAGGGCGAGCCATAAGCGAGGCGGTAATCGCCCTGGGCGCGGTTCACGAACAGGGGCTCCAGGGAGAGGCAGCCGTTGACGCCCGCCGCGATGCCGGAGCCCGCGTTGACAGTCCCCACCTGGGTGCCGAAGCAGTCAAAGCCCGTGTTGTACCAGGCGATCCCGTTGACGAACGCGCCTTCATAGGTTCCGCCGCCGTAGAGAGCGGCGTTATCCGCCAGCGTGCAGGAGGCCAGGTCGCACCGGAACGCGCCGCCGCCGTAGGGCGCCGCGTTGTTCCACAGCAAGCACGTGGACAGCCGGGCGTTCGCGGCGCCGCCGCCTTCATTGATCGCCGCATTGCCCGTCAGCCGGCACCGCAGGGCGATGCCGCCCTGGAGTCCGCCGCCCGAGACGGCTCCGCAGCCCGTGATGACGCAGTTGCTGATCATGGCGGAGGACGCGAGGTAGGCGCCGCCGCCCGCCTGCTCGGATAGCCCGGCGAGCGCGCCCGCCGTGAATCCGTTTGTCAGGGTGAAGCCCGCCAATAAGGCGCCGTCGGTCATGACGACGCAGCGGATGGCATCGGGGCCGAGGGGCGCCTCTCCCCCGGTGCCCAGCCGGCCGGCGATGACGGTGGCGGCGGGCCCGGCCACGGAAAGGACGGAGACGGCCTTGTCGAGCACAAGCCGGTTGCTCAGCGCCGCGCCCGCGGCCGGGCGCCCGCCCTCGGCGTACAGGCCGGGACCCACCCACACGGTCTCCCCGGAGGAGGCCTGGTCGACGGCGGTCTGGATGTTGCTGGCGGCGGTTTCCAGGCTGATATACGGCCACCGCGGCGTCTGGCCCGCTTTGGCCACAAAATAAACGGTGTTTGTTTCGACCGCCTCATACGTGTTCGTCACGGCCGGCGAGGCGTTCCAGTT
>CAXNFL010000145.1:0-5713 GCA_964201555.1 Kiritimatiellia bacterium | reverse complement strand
CCAGACGGAGGCCGCCCTGGAGGATGCCGCGGCCATTATTTTCGTGATGGATGTGGAGAGCGGACCGGTTCACCTGGACGAAGAGGTGGCGCGGCTTCTTCGCCGGGCCGGCCGCCCCGTTTTCGTGGCCTGCAACAAGTGCGATACGGAGGCCCGCGACGGCGCCGCCGCGGCCTGCGAGAGGCTGGGGTTCCCTGTCTTCCCGGTGTCGGCCCTGCATAACCGGGGCATTCCGGAGTTGATGACGGCGGTCTGCAAGATGTTGCCGACGGTGGCGGCGGCCGCACCCGTCCAGCCCTTGCGGGTGGTATTCGCGGGCCGGCCGAATGTGGGGAAGTCGTCGCTGACGAACGCCGTGATCCGGCGGGACCGGGTGATTGTCGCGCCCGTGGCGGGGACGACCCGGGACAGCATTGACATTCCCTTCACGGTGGGGCAGGGGGAGACGGCCCGCCACTATATGCTGACCGATACCGCCGGCATCCGCCAGGCGGGCAAGATCGATACGGCGGTGGAAAAGTTCAGCCTGATGCGGGCCGAGGAGAGCATCCGGCAGTCGCACATCGCCGTGCTGCTGATGGATGCGGAGCAGGGCCCCACGCAGCAGGACAAGAAGATCGCGGCGCTGATCCGGGAGCACCGGCGCGGCTGCGTGATCGTGATCAACAAATGGGATCTGGCCCGCGGCAAGGTGCAGGAGAAGGCGTACGAGGCGGCTTTCCGCAGGACCGTCCCTTTCCTGGACTATGCGCCGCTGGTGTTCGTTTCGGCCAAGACGGGGTATAATGCGCAGGCGCTGCTGGAGGTGATTGATCACGTGGCGTCACAGATCCGGGCCACGCTTCCGACCGGGCTTCTGAACCGGACGTTTGCCGATGCCTATGAGCGGACGGCGCCGCCCACGGTCCGGGGCAAGCGGCTTAAAATTTTCTATTGCACGCAGGTGGGCGTGGATCCCGTGCGCATCATCTTGTTTGTGAACGATCCGGACCGCTGGGTGCCGGCCTATGAGACTTTCCTGGTCAAGGCGCTGCGCTCGCGATTCGGGTTGGAGGGGGCTCCGGTTGTCCTGACGGGAAGGCGAAAATCCTCGCGCGAGATCGCGGATCGGACTTGAAGGCGCGGCATAATTTCGATATGTTTATTTTTGTATAAACAAGAGGTTCCATGGAAGGTCGCAAAGAGCAACTTTCGAAGACCATTCAGATCAAGATCAGCGATCTGTCCCTGAGCGCCCCCCCGGCGGTTGAGGAACCTGTCCAGCGGGCCGGCGAGTTGCGTAAGCCGGCGGTGGAGCTGGGCAAATACGGGATTTCGATCGACTGCGTCTATGATGCCGTTTTCGTGACGGATGAGCTGGGCACCATCATGGACGTCAATTCCAAGGCCACGGAATTGTTCATGTACCCCGGTGAGGAACTCCGCTTCCGGAACATTCGCGAACTGCTCCTCGGCTTCGACAGCCCGGTGATGTTCCAGGTGGTCCAGAACGTCCGGAACGGCAAGCGGGTGCTGGTGGAGGCCTTTTGCCTGCGCAAGGATGATTCCACCTTTCCGGCCGAAACCGCCGTCACCCGCGTGTCGATGGGGGTGGATGAGAACCTGCTCTGCTTCTTTGTCCGCAACGTGATTCATCACAAGCAGGCCGAGGAGGCCATGCGGATGGCGCAGATGCGCATGGCCCGGGCCGAGCGGCTCGAAGCGGCCGGCATGGTGGCGGGGCAGATTGCCCACGATTTCAACAACCTGCTGACTCCCCTGCTGGGCTATCCGGCCCTGATCCGGCGGATGCTGCCCAAGGATTCCCCCATCATCGAGTTTGTGGGCGTGATGGAGAGCACGGCCCAGGACATGGAGCATCTCACCGAGCAGCTGCTGTGCCTGTCGCGCCGGGGCCGGGTGGGGCAGGAAGAGTCGTTTTCCATGAACGACGTGGTGAACCAGGCCATGGCCCTTCTGCGGACGGACACGCCCGCGGGCGTGGGCGTGGAGCTGGCGCTGGACCCCGGGCTGATGGCGGTCAAGGGCGGCCGCGAACAGGTGGGGCGCGTCATCCACAATTTGTGCCGCAATGCCATCGACGCCATGGGTGAAAGCGGCACGCTGTCGATCTTCACCGAAAATGTTTACCTCGAGACGCCCCTGCGGTCCAACAGCGACGTCAAGCCGGGCGAGTACGTGCGCGTGGCGGTGGCGGATACGGGCCACGGCATTCCGGACGAGGTGAAGGAGAAGATGTTCGATCCTTTCTTCACCACCAAGCGGTCAAGCCGGCGCCGCGGCTCCGGGCTGGGGCTTTCGATCGTGATGGGCATTGTGAAGGATCACAACGGATACATCGACTTCACCACGCAAGTGGGCCACGGGACCACGTTCTACGTGTATCTGCCCATCTATCGCGAGGAGGCGAACTCCGGCGCCCTTCCGGGCGGCCGGGAGACGATTCTCCTCATGGACGACGATGCGCTGCAGGTGGAGCTGATTTCCCAGATGCTGACCTCCCTGGGCTACCGGGTGACGGGGTGCCGGAGCGGGGAAGAGGCCATCCTACTAATGAAGAAGGGCAAGGTCCTGCCGGACCTGGCCATCCTGGATATGCTGATTCCGGGCGGCATGGATGGCGCCGAGACCATGAAGCGGCTGAAAAGCCTGAATCCGCAGCTGCCCGCGATCCTGATTTCGGGGATGCCGGCCGGGGTCGAACTGGCCAGGCAGATCCAGGATGCGCCCTTCCTGCGCAAGCCGATCTCGATCGAACAGATCGCCCACGAGATCCGGAACGTCCTGGACCACCTGAGAAGGGCCCAGCCTTCCACGCATGCGGAGAAGGTTGTCCTGATCGTGGACGACGAGGAGCCGATGCGCAAGCTCTTCTCCCTGATCATCCAATCGGAATATCCGGAAGTCCGCATCGAGCAGGCCGCCAACGGCCGGGAAGCCATCACGGCGGCTGTTGCCGTGCAGCCCAAGGTCATTATCATGGACTGCCAGATGCCGGTGGTGGACGGGCAGCGGGCCTACGAAGCCATCCTGATGGAATTCCAAAAGCGGAATTGGCCCGTGCCGTCCTTTATCTTCTGCACCGGCTTCACGTTATCCGAAGCGTTGCGCAAGGTTGTGGCCGGGGATAGCCGGCACGCCTATCTGCCCAAGCCCATCCAGGCCGAGACCCTGATCGAGGAAGTGGGCTCCCGCCTGAAGTAACAGGGTGTTGAACATGCGCGTTGTCACATCCATCCAGGAGATGCAGGCCCTCATGCTGGGGCTCCGGCAGAAGCCGGGCGGCCGCATCGGGCTGGTGCCGACCATGGGCTGCCTTCACGAGGGGCATCTGTCCCTGGTGCGCGAGGTGGTCCGCCGCGGTTGCGTGCCGGTCGTGAGCGTGTTTGTCAATCCCCTCCAATTCGGGCCCGCCGAGGATTTCTCCCGGTATCCGAGGCCCTTCGAGGAGGATTGCCGGCTCTGTGAGCGGGAGGGGGTGGCTTATCTGCTGGCTCCACCGCCGGAATCGATGTATCCGGCCGGCCATTCCGTGTTCGTGGAGGAAACCCGCCTGTCCCAGGGGCTGTGTGGCGCCGCCCGGCCGGGCCATTTTCGAGGCGTCACCACCGTGGTGACCCAGCTTTTCCAGATCGTGCAGCCGCATCTGGCGGCTTTCGGCCGGAAGGATGCTCAGCAGGCGCGGATCATCCAGCACCTGGCGGCCTGCCTGTCGATCCCGGTGGAAGTCCTGATTTGCCCGATTGTGCGGGAGGCGGACGGGCTGGCGATGAGCTCCCGGAACCGGTATTTGTCGCCCGAAGAACGCCAACAGGCCTTGTGCCTGGTGGAGGCGCTGTCGCGCGGCGCCGCCCTGTACCGGGCCGGAGAGCGGGACGCCGCCGGTTGGATCCGGATCATGGAAGCGGGCGTCCGCGCCCGGCCGCTGGCCACGCTGGACTATGCGGCGGTCGTGGATTTTGAAAACCTGCGGCCCGTGGAGGTCGCGGGGCCCGGAACCCTGGTCGCGCTGGCCGTCCGCGTGGGAAAGACGCGGCTGATCGACAATCTGCTGATCACCGCGGACGGTGAGCCAGCCCTTTAGCCTCGATAATGGCCCCCGCCACCTCGGTGGCGTTGGCGGCCGGGGAGAGGGTGATGACCCCGCGCGACTGCATCGGATCGACGGCCTGATCATCCCGGAGAATCACGATTCCCGCCTGCGGGCGAAGTTTCATGAGGGCTCTCAGGAAGGCGTCGGGCTCATGCCCGATGAGGCGCTGGTCGACAATCAGGACATCCAGGGCGGCTTCCTGCTCCGCCTTGACCAGCAGTTCCACGGCGTCCTCCGTTTCGTGAATGACGCAGTCCATCGGTTGTCCGATGGCCGCGACGATTCGGGAGGTGATTTCCTTGCGTCCCGCCAGCAGGATCCTCATGCCGGCGAGGAAGCTGGAGAGTTCCGTTTCCGATTCCGTTGAGGCCGATTCCGGCGCTCCCGGGAGCAGGACCCGGAAGAGAGCGTGTTCGCTGTCGGAGGCAAAGCAGTCCAGCATTCCCCCGCATTCCTCGATCATGGTCCGGACCACGGACAGGATGATGCCGGATTCGGGTTCCCGCTGGCCGGGGGCGGGCGGCAGGGGGCTTGGCGGGGAATCGGAGCCGGTGGTGGCGGAGAGCGTCAGGGCCGCCACGACCGAGCGGTTGCCGTTCAACACGAGTTCCGGGCCGGGACGGGTGACGACAATCCGGATGAATCCCGGGCGGGCCAGGGAGTCGGCGGAGATCAATCCCAGGTTGAGGATGACCTGTTCGATCTGGATGCCCGAGAGGGCGATGGGAGGGAGGGCCGGTCCTGTTTCCAGCGTGACGGACCAGGCCGAGGAGAGCCCGATGCGGAGCAGTTCCGTGGCGCGGAGGGCGTAGTGATCGAGCCGGTCCGTGGGCCTTCCGGCCATGCCCGTATGGCTCAGGTCCATCAGGTGGCGCGAGAGGGTGATGCCCCGCTCGGCATTCCGCGTGATGGAGGCGACGGACTGGAGGGCGTCTTCGGAGCCCATGCGCAACCGCCGCAGCAGCGCGCCATGACTGGCGATGCCGCAGAGCAGGTTGTTGAAGTCATAGGCCACCCCCCGGGCGATGCGGCCGACGAGCTGGAAACGCGCGATCTGTTCACGCCGCTGCTCCTCGGCCCGGCGCTGGGTAATGTCGCTGACAAACAGGACATGCATGTCCTCGGCGGGCTGGGAGCGGAATCGGAGCGTGCGGAGGGTGGAGCCCTGGCAGGTCCGCTCGATCTCCTGAATGTCGGCGGGATTCAGGAGAAGGGCGATATCCTCCTCGTGCAGGCAGGGAAAGGCCGCCCGCAAAGGATCGGAGGGCTTGACAGCCTCGCCGGCCAGGGTGCGAATGGCGGGGTTGCTTCCGATGATTTTCCCGCTCCTGTCCACGGTCATGATGCCGTCGTGAATGGGGGCGAGTTCATCGACGAACCGTCCGACGCGCCGGCGGCTTTCCCGGGCCACCGAGTAGCGGATGCCCCAGACGCCGATGGCCCCCGCGATGCACATGAGGGCGAAGGTGATGGCCAGGATGCCGAAGGAAAGGACCGCCGTGGTTTCGGGCCGCGCTCCGGGGATATCCTCGATCACGGAGATGGTTACCCGGACCGCCACCGCCGCGATGGCAAAGAGGATAGTCAGCAGGATCGCGATCCGGAGCGCGTCCCGGGATG
>CAXNFL010000144.1:0-5725 GCA_964201555.1 Kiritimatiellia bacterium | reverse complement strand
CTTGAGTGGACAAACCGGGGGTTGGAGGCGAGCGGGGGCGAGCCGCAAAGCCGCTCTCGCGCCGGGAGGCGCGAATAGCGGTGGCCCCCGGTGAGGCCTCTCAAGGCCGGTGCCTTAGCGACCTCTCCGCCAGAACGATCGCCCCTCCGGCGCAAAAAAAAAATGGCACCCCCGACAGGGATTGAACCTGCGACCTAGTGATTAGGAATCACTCGCTCTGTCCAACTGAGCTACGGGGGCAACCAGCGACAAACCATACCGGAACGTACGCCGCGAATCAAGCGGGGGTTTGCGCTGATTAATCCCGGGACGAGGGCGTCCCGGCTCCAGCAAAACCAATTGGGCGATTCGCGGGAACCGCCTCGCGCGCCGCCCACGTGCGCGACAGCGCACAGGGGCGCGCGATGGCTCGGGCGTAGCGCCGTTTCGATCAGCCCGGCATGACGAGGTGATTTGCCGATGATGAGGGGCGAAGGCGATGAGACGTGGCCTTGCGGGCCCGGCCCATCCAGGATCAAGAAAAGCAGGAAAACCAATATTGGTTTTTGGGTTTTCTTGGAGAGGCCCTCAGCGCGGCAAAGCAGCCGTCAGGCCGGGCCGAAACGGCGCTACCCGCATCACGCAACCCGCCGCGCCGCCTTCCATGGCTCCAGCAATACTCCAGCAAACCGCTTGACTCGCCTGCCGCGCTTAAGCAAGATAGCCCAAAAGTGAGCCCCCATGAAAGTCGTCGCCTTCAACGGTAGCCCCCGCCCCAACGGTAACACCGCCCTCCTGCTCAAGGCCGTGCTCAAGGAATTGGAGACGGAAGGCATCGAAACCGAGCTGCTCCAGCTGGGCGGACGCAAGATCCAGGGCTGCGTGGCCTGCATGAAATGCTTCGAGAACAAGAACCGCCGCTGCATCAACAGCTCGGACATCCTGAACGAGCTGCTGGAAAAAGCGCTCGCCGCGGACGGCATCCTGCTCGGCTCGCCCACCTACTTCGCCAACGTCACGGCGGACGTGAAGGCCTTCATCGACCGCGCCGGCTTCGTCGCCATCGCCAACGGCGGCCTCCTCAAGCGCAAGGTCGGCGCCGCCGTGGTCGCCGTGCGCCGGGCCGGCGCCACCGCGGTCTTCGACGGCATCAACAAGTTCTTCCTCATCAACCAGATGATCGTTCCCGGCTCCTGCTACTGGAACCTCGGCGTCGGCCGCCAGGAGCAGGAAGTCCAGAACGACGAGGAGGGCCTCCGCACCATGAAAATCCTGGGCGAAAACATGGCCTGGCTGCTGAAGAAAATGGAGCCCTGATGTTTCCCGACACCATCACCCCGCGCTCCTTTCCCGAAATACTGGCGCAGCTCGACTACGATCCCTTTCACCTCATGCCCAAGGGCTTTCCCGCCCGCCCCTACATCTGGACCTCGCCCGCCAAGCTGGCCATCACCCGCCGCCTGATCCGCGGAAAAGGCTGGCCCCCCAAGGCGCTCGAGCTCCTGCTCAAGCGCGCGGCCGAGCCCTGCGAAATCCCCGAAATCCCGCAGACCCCGCCCACCGAAGACCACCCCAAAGCCCTGGACGGCGTCAAACACGCCCTGCGCAACGCCTTCGCCGCCGTTCTCCTGAACGATACCGCCTGCCGGGAGCGCGGCCTCGACTCGCTCCGTCGCCTCGCCCGCGCCTATCCGCGCTGGTCCGTCAAACCCGGCAAGGGCCGGCTCCGGAGCGGAGGCATCAGCGAAGGCGGATTCATCCACATGGCCGCCGCCGCCTACGACCTCCTGGCCGTCAAGCCGCTGACGCCCGAGGACGACCGCCTCTTCCGCGCCTTCCTGGAATCCACGGTGGCCTCCTCCAACGCCTCGGGCCATCCCTACTGCGGCAACCACGCCACCGCCGTCATGCGCGGCCGGCTCGCCGCGGCCGCCTCCCTGGGCAACCTGCAGGGGATTCATGACACCCTTTACGGCTGCAGCCACAACGGTGAGTGGCGCTATGGCCTGATCCACCAGCTCCGCCACGACTTCCTCTCCGACGGCCTGCACTGGGAGCGCTCGCCCGGCTATCACTACCTCACGCTTCATCTCGTGAGCGAGATGGCGGACGTGCTCGAAAACCTGGGCGTCGACCTCTGGCACGCCAAGCTGCCGCCCCTGCAGCAGGACGACAGCCACGACCTGCACCGCGCCTACGGCCCCGCCAAGGGGTTCAAGACGATCCAATCCGCGTTCGACGCGCCCCTTTTTCTCACCCTTTCCAATGGCGATCTTTCGTTGTTCGGCGACTCCGGCCTGGCCAACCTTCGCGCCACCTACATCTGGGGAACGATGTACGACTTCGCGTACGAGGCCTACAAGGACCCCCTGTACGCCCGCCTGCTCTCCAGGGCCGAGGCGGAGTACCCCCAGTCCAAGCGCGCCTTCCCGGGCCTGCCCATGCCCTTCCAGAACACATGGATTGCCGACCTGAGCCTCGCCCGCATCCGGCGGCTCCGCTATCCGGCCGGCCGGCAGGACTGGAACCGCGACAGATCCCTCTCGCTCAGCGGCCGCCACGAAAAGGGATGCACGCTCTTCCCCGTCTACGGAGCGGCGGTGCTCCGGTCTAAACCGGAAACAATCGAAGCTCCCGGCGCCTTCCTCTTCTGGGGCCCCCACGTGGCCGGCCACCAGGCGCCCGGCTCGCTGCATGCGGACTTCTTCGCCGGCGGCCGCCGGATCACGGACGCGCCAGCCATGGACAAAAGCGGCTACTCGGATCCGCTCAATCCGACTTGGATCCGCACCACGATCGCGCATAACACGGTGACCGTGGACCGGAAAAGCATGTTCCCCTATGACTTCCCCACCCAATCCATCTGGGAATGCGACCGCTGGCGCGACTCCATCTCGGACGGGGAGCAGGTCCTATTCCAGCCCGGCGGCCAGGGCTTCCAGGCCGTGCGCGCTAAAAACGAGAACGTCTACAAGGGCGTCACGCTCGACCGGACGCTGGTGACGACGGACACCTTCATCCTGGACGTCTACCGCGTGACCGCCGACCGCGTCCGCCTCTTCGACTGGGCCATGCACGTGAACGGCACGCCCGCGCTGCCGCCCGGCTGCCGGACGGCCACGCTGGGCAACGAACTCGGCTACCGGCACTTCAGCGATGTGAAGCGCCTCCCCTGTTCCGGAAAATCATTCGCCCTGACCTGGCAGCAGCCCGTCGGCGCCACGACGGTGTCGGCCGTGTTGCCGCCCCGGTGCTCCGCCTGGACCGGCCGCGACCCGGTTCCGGCTGAAGGGCACTTGAAAATCGAAGGCGAAATTAATCCGGCGCCCGCCCGCCACACCCTGCTCCTGCGCACGCGCGGAAAAAGCGCTCTCTTCGTATCGGCCTGGAGTTTCACCGGCAAGGCAATTCCGATCCGACTGGTGAAAGGTTCCGCTGAAACGGACGTTCTCGTCAAAACCGGCGCGGGCGCCGCGGCCCGCACCTGGACACTGCCTCTTTCCTCCGATCCCCTCTCCTGCAGCCAGAAAGGATAGCCATGTTTCCCGATCCCATCACGCCTCGCTCGTTTCCCGAACAACTGGAACAGGTTGATTACGACCCCTTCGGCCTCATGCCCAAGGCCTTTGCGGCCCGCCCCCGCCTCTTCACCACGCCGGCCAAGCTGAAGATCACCCGCGGGCTGATCGAAAAAGGCGGCTGGCCCCGCCAAGCCTTCGAGCTGCTCCTCGCGCGCGCCGCCGAGCCCTGCCCCTTTCCCGCCGAAACGCCGCCCGCGGCCTCGTATCCCCTCGCCCAGCAAACCGCCCTGTACGCCCTCCGCAACGCCTACGCCGCCGCGCTCACGGGCGATGCCGCCTGCCGCAAGCGGGGGCTGGAAGCCTTGCGCCGCCTCGCCCGGGCCTACATCAGCTGGCCCATTGTTCCCGGCCTTGGCCGGCTGGTCGTGGAGGATATTCAGGAGGGCATGGTCATGTACCTCGCGGCCTCCGCCTACGATTGCCTCGCCGCTTCCCCGCTCTCCCCCGCCGACGAGCGCCTCTTCCTCGATATGCTGGAGGCCAGCCGCCCCGTCTCCGACTCCGCCCAGCACGCCTTCTGTGGAAACCACAATTCCGGCTCCCTGCGCGGCAAGCTGGCCGTCGCGTCCGCCATGGGGAACCGCGAGGACTTCCACGCCGCGCTCTACGGGCACCACCGGAACGGCCAGTGGAGCTACGGGATCATCCACCAGCTCCGCCACGACTTCCTCTCCGACGGCCTGCACTGGGAGCGCTCGCCCGGCTACCATTTCTTCATGCTCAGCGTGGTCGCCGACATGGCGGACATCATGGAGAACATGGGCGTCGATCTCTGGCACGCCAAGCTGCCCCCCCTGCAGCAGGACGACGGGCACGACCTGCACCGCGCCTACGGCCCGACCAAAGGGCTCAAGACGCTGGAAGCCGTCTTTGACGCGCCTCTCTATTTCGCCTTCCCGAATGGCGATCTCTCCATGCTCGCCGATTCGCGGCTCGCGAACCTTCGCGGCCTCTGCATCTGGGGCTCCATCTACGATCTCGCCTATGAAGCCTATAAATCCCCTCAGCTTGCCTGGTTGTTAAATCGCGCCGAGCGCGATTACCCGCAGGACCAACGGCCCGTACCCGGCTTGCCGATGGCCCTCCAGACCCCGTGGATGGCCGAGCTGGCGCTCGCGCGATTCCGGCGCGCCTCCTATCCCGCCGGCCGGATGGACTGGAAGCGCGACCGGCCCCTTTCCCTCCTGGGCCGCCACGTCGGCGGCAGCACGCTCTTCCCCGTCTACGGCGAGGCCATTCTCCGGGCCAACCCGGATAAGCCCGAGGCCACCGCGGCGGCCCTTTTCTGGGGCCCCCACACGGCCGGCCACCAGTCGCCCGCCGCGCTGCATACGGACTTCTATGGCGCCGGCCGATCGGCCACGGACGCGCCCCGCATGGACAACAGCGGCTACCAGAACCCCCTGTACCTCACGTGGGCCCGCACCACGATCGCGCACAACACGGTGACCGTGGATCAGAAGGGCATGTTCCCCTATGACTTCGACACCACGTCCCTCTGGGAGTGCGACCGGTGGCGGGATACGATCTCCGATGGCGAACTGGTCCTGTTCCAGCCCGACGGCCAGGGATTCAAGGCCGTGCGCGCGAGAAACGAGAACGTGTACAAGGACGTCTTGCTCGACCGCACCCTGGTGACGACGGACACCTTCATCCTGGATGTCTACCGCGTGACGGCGGACCGCGTCCGCCTCTTCGACTGGGCCATGCATGTGGCGGGCACGCCCGGGCTGCCGACCGGCAGCCGGACCGCGAAGCTGGGCGAAGAGCGCGGCTACCGCCATTTCAGCGACGTGAAACGCCTGCCCGTTTCCGGGAAATCATTCGAGCTGACCTGGCGTGAGCTGGCCGGCGTCACGAGCGTGGCGGCGGTCCTGCCGGCCGGCTGTACGGCCTGGTCGGGGCGCGACCCGATTCCGGAGGCCGACAAGATGCACACGCTGGGAGAAATCGGCCCGGTGGCGCCGCGCCACACCCTGATCCTGCGCACACGCGGGAAAAGCGCGCTCTTCGTGTCGGCCTGGAGCTTCAACGGCACGCCCGTCCCCCTCCGCCTGGTGAAAGGCGCCGCGGAGACGGATGTGGTGATCCGGACCGGCTCGGGGAAGGCCGCACAAACCTGGACGTTTCCCCAGAAGTCCGATCCGGTTCAAGGTTAGCGGCGT
>CAXNFL010000143.1:0-5740 GCA_964201555.1 Kiritimatiellia bacterium | reverse complement strand
GTGTCGCCGCTGCGGGCGGCTTCCGTGAACTCGCGTTGATCGTCGGCCAGGAGGGTTCCGCTGAGGAGGAATCCAAGGGCGGCGGTAAGGAATAGATTACGGAACGTTTGTTTCATGGTGTCCATCGGAATGGGATTAATGCCCTGTATTATGCCGGATGAGGTTGGCTTGGGCAAGAAAAACAGCAGGTCGCTACGGTTTGGGAATAAGCCGGTCGATTTCGCCCGAATCGATCATTGGTTTGAGCTTTTTCCAGCCGGCGATATGGGTGGTTCCGAGGAACATCTGCGGGACAAAATCGACCTTTTCGCCGCAGCGGCGGTACATCTCGCGGGTGGTTTCGGAGTCCTTGAACTCCTCTTTTTCGTCGTCCCATTCCACGGCATGGGCGGTGAAGGTGACGCCGCGCGAGCGGAAGAAGTTGATGGCTTCGGTGCAGAGGCCGCAGATCCGGGCGTAATAGATGTCAATGGTCATGGGGTGGTTCCTTTCGCCAGCACAGGCCTATTTGCCACATTGCCCGACTTTTTGAAAGCTTTTCCACCCGGCTGACATGGGTTCGGCTTGCGAAGCGGCGCGGCCTGGCGTATAGTACCGGCTTCACATGCGCGGAAATATATGAGCGACGACACCACTCCCATGATGAAGCAGTACCGGCGGATCCGCGGCGAATTGCCGGCCGGCACCATTCTGCTTTTCCGCCTCGGCGACTTCTATGAGATGTTTTTCGAGGACGCCAAGGACGCGGCGCCCATCCTTGAAATCACCCTGACCCGCCGCCAGAGCATGCCCATGTGCGGCGTGCCGTTCCATTCGGTGGACAGCTATGTGGCCAAGCTCCTGCGAGCCGGGCGGAAAGTGGCCATTTGCGAGCAGCTCGAGGATCCCACGGCCGCCAAGGGCATCGTGAAACGGGAGGTGACCCGGATTATCACGCCCGGCACGGCGACCGAAGAGGCGGTCCTGACCGCCCGGGAGCATCATTATCTCGCCGGCCTTTGCCGCCAGGGCGACTCGATCGGGCTGGCTTTGCTCGACCTCTCCACCGGCGAGTTCCAGGTGGAAGAGTCCACCTCGCCCGATGCCATCCGGGATGCGCTCCAGCGCGGCTGCCCCGTCGAATGCGTCATTCCGGCCGACCAGGAATCCGATCCCGCCATCAAGGCCGCCCTGGCGGGCATCGCGGTCATGAAAAGCCCTGTGGAGGAGTGGGTTTTCGAATACGACGCCGCCCACGATCATCTGGTGCGCCATTTCAAGGTTCTTTCCCTCGAAGGGTTCGGTTGCGAAGGGAAGAGGGCCGCCGTCGGAGCGGCCGGGGGCGTTTTCTATTACGTCCGCGAATCGCTGCGCCGCCAGGTTGGCCACATCCGCTCCCTCCGGTTGCATCATGCCTCCGATTTCCTGATTCTCGACGAGTCCACCGCATCCAATCTCGACCTGCTGCCTCAGGGGCGGCGCGGAATCCAGCGCGGAGCGGATTTGCTGGGCGCGCTGGATGTGACCCGCACGCCCATGGGCGCCCGCCTTCTCCGCGAGTGGCTTCTGCGCCCCCTGGCCCGCGAGGAAGGCATCCGCGAGCGCCACGATGCCGTTGAGGCGCTGGTGCTGAACCGCTCGCTGCTGGCCGAGGTCCGCGATGGCTTGGATGATATCCGCGATCTGGAGCGGCTGATCGTACGGCTCTCGGGAGGCTCCGGGAACGCCCGCGACCTGAAGGTCATTGGGCAGTCTCTCGCCGCGCTTCCCGCCGTTCGCAGCCTGATTGCCGCGCACGCATCGCCCCGCCTGGCCGCCTTGTCCGAGGACATGTTTGAAGAGCCGGAATTGGTCGATCTGGTCGAAAAGGCCATCGTGGACGAGCCGCCGCTGCCGGTCAAGGAAGGCGGCCTGATCCGGCCCGGCTATCATGCCGAGCTCGACGAGCTGCGTTCGGCCGCTTCGGCGGGCCGGCAGTGGCTCGCCGAGTATCAGGCCCGGGAGATTACCCGGACCGGCATCAAGACGCTCAAAGTGCGGCACAACAAGGTGTTCGGCTATTATATCGAGGTTTCGCGCGGGCAGGCCGCTCATGTGCCGGTGGATTATACCCGCAAGCAGACCCTGGTGAACGCCGAGCGGTATATCACGCCCGAGCTCAAGGAATACGAGCACAAGATTTTCGGCGCCCAGGACAAGTCCACGGCGCTGGAGTACGAACTGTTCTCCGAAATCCGCAACCAGGTGGTCGAGCGGATGGAGCGGATCCAGAAAACCGCCCGCGCGCTGGCGGAGCTGGACGTGTTCGCCTCGTTTGCGGATCGAGCCCTGGCCAACCGGTATGTCCGCCCGACCATCAACGGCAGCGGGAAGCTCGTGATCCGCGACGGCCGCCATCCGGTCGTGGAGACGCTGGCCGAAGCCGAGCGGTTCGTGCCCAACGACACCCTGCTGGACCGGGATGAGAATCAGCTGCTGATCATCACGGGGCCGAACATGGCCGGAAAATCGACTTATATCCGCCAGGTGGCCCTGATCGTCATCATGGCCCAAATGGGCTCCTTTGTGCCGGCCGCCCAGGCGGAGATCGGCGTGGTTGACCGCGTCTTCACCCGCGTGGGCGCCAGCGACGACCTTGCCCGCGGCCGCAGCACGTTCATGGTGGAGATGCAGGAGACGGCCAATATCCTGAACAATGCCACGCCCCACAGCCTCGTGGTGCTGGATGAGATCGGGCGGGGCACCAGCACGTTCGACGGCATCAGCATCGCCTGGGCCGTGGCCGAACATCTTCATAACAACGAAACCGTCAAAGCGAAAACCCTTTTCGCCACCCATTACCATGAGCTGACCGACCTGGCCCTGACCATGAAAGGCGTGAAGAACTACACCTGCCTGGCGCGCGATACGAGCCAGGGCGTGATCTTCCTGCGCCGGATCGTGCCGGGGGCGGCGGACAAGAGCTATGGCATCCAGGTGGCCAAGCTGGCGGGCCTTCCGGAGCCGGTGATCGACAGGGCCCGCGAGATCCTGGCCAATCTGGAGGAGGGCGAGTTCGGGGAGGCGGGCCAGCCCAAAATCGCCCGGCAGCGTCCGGGCTCGCGGCGGAACCGGGACGTTACCCCGCCCAGCAATCAGATGGATTTATTCGGGAGTCAGGCACCATGAAAATCGTTTGCGCCACCAATATGCCGTATGCCCTCGAGGCCTTCTCGACGCTCGGGGACGCCGTCGTCCTGGAAGGCCGCCATATCAGTCCGGCCGACGTCAAGGATGCCCGCCTCCTGGCCCTGCGCTCCACCACCCATGTGACCCGCTCGCTGCTCGAGGGAAGCCAGGTCGGGTTTGTCGGGACAGCCACGATCGGCACCGATCACCTGGACATCCCGTATATGGAGCAGGCCGGCATCCGGTGGTGCTTTGCGGCGGGCTGCAACGCCAACAGCGTCTCCGAATACATCACGGCGGCCCTGCTGGTGCTGGCCGGCCGGGGCGGGTTTCGCCTGGAAGGGCTGACGATCGGCGTGGTGGGCGTCGGGAATGTCGGCTCGCGCGTGGTCAAAAAGGCCGAGGCGCTGGGCATGCGGGTCCTGAAAAACGATCCGCCCCTGCAGCGCCGCACCGGCGATCCGTCGTTCGTGTCGCTGGCCCGGATCCAGGAAGAGGCGGACATCATCACCTTCCACGTGCCGCTGACCAAGGAGGGCCCCGATGCCACCTGGCATCTGGCCAATGAGGCGTTTTTCAAGGGGCTGAAAAAGCCCGTGATCTTCCTGGATGCCGCCCGGGGGCCCGTGGTGGACACGCCCGCCCTGGTGAAGGCGATGGCGTCAGGCCAGGTTCGCCAGGTGGTTCTGGACACGTGGGAAGGGGAGCCGAAGTTCGATCGCTCCCTGCTTGATCGCGTGGATATCGGAACGCCGCACATCGCCGGCCATTCCTTTGAGGGCAAGGTGGCGGGAACGATGCTCGTTTACGAGGAAGCCTGCCGCTGGCTGGGCGTGGCGCCGTCGTTCAATCCCGAGTCGTTGCTGCCTCCGGCGCTGGTGCCTGAGCTTTGCGTATCGGCCGCGGGTCGTCCGGATGAGGAGGTGCTCCGTGAAATCGTCAAGCCGGTCTATGACATCGAGGCGGACGATGCGCGGATGCGCGCCATTGACGGCCAGGACAGCGCGAAGCTCGCGAAGGAGTTTGACCGGCAGCGCAAGGATTACCCGATGCGCCGGGAGTTCCGCTATACCACCGTGAAGCTCCAGGCCGCCGGCCCCTCGCTGGTGGCCAAGTTGAAAGGCCTGGGCTTCGGCCTGGCCTGAAGGATAGCCCTGAAGCCGGGACGACCTCGTCCCGGGCTTGTTTCCCCGCCTCATTTCAGCGGAATGCCGAGCCCCGCGAGATGGCGGGTGAAGTGCTTGTCGAGCATGGCTTCGTGCGCTTCTTCAGCCTTGTAAAGCAAACTGAACAATTCGGCTTTGAGCGCCGGATCTTCCAGGATGAATCCATAGGCCACATGCAGGACCTGCCGGGCCGCATTCAGATCCATTAATTTGGGAAGATCGCGATCCGGCATCTTGGCGGGATCCGGAATGGCGGCCAGGTCGGGCGTGATGTGGTAGAGCTTCAACGCGTCAGGCAGTCGCTGCAGGGCCACCGCGTGCATGCGGCGGTAGAGGGCGGGCGACTCCTGGGCCGCGAGGCGGACGGCCTCGAGCCAGCTCGTGCCGGCCGTCTTCTCGTGGAAGCGGCCGCCGGTCACCTCGCCGACAATCGGGAAAATGGAGAACTTGTCCGAGCCCGAGTGGACGGAGATCTTGTAGTTGCCGTGCGCCTGGGCGATCCGGCAGTGCGTCGTGAACTGGCGCCGGAACTCGGGGATGTCGCCGATGTAGTCGATGCCCTTCTGGAACTCGCCGATGAAGCGGGGGGCCATGCTGACGATCGTGACCTGGCGGCGGAGCAGCTCGCGGATGAAGAACAGGTGGTGCGAGGGAAGGGTGGGCGTGGTGGTTTCGTCGATGCTGATTTCCAGGTCGAAGTGCCCGACTCCCTTTTGGGCGACCAGGAACGCGTAGACCTGCTTGGCAAAATCAAGGGCGGTGGTGTACATGACCGCGCACCGGCGCGCCTCGGCCCGCTTGAATACCAGCTTTTCGCCGGCCAGATCGAAGGCCTTGTCGGCATAAACGCCATCGACGGCCTGCTTGACGTCGGCCGGGAGGGCGGCGAACTCGGTGTCGACCTGGGTATCGGGGAAACCGGCGGCCTGGGGACGCATCACCTCTGAAAGGTCGAGGGTGATCATGGTCATGCCGGCTTTCAAGGCGCCTTCGATGTCGGCAATCGTCTTCAAGTGATCCCCATCCGCCCCGAACCCTTCGGTGTAGCCGGATTGGAAGACGAGGAAGGTCGTATCGTCGAGCACATTGGAATAGGTGCGATTGGTGAGCTTGAGCTCGCGCATGGATTGCTGCGCCAGGACGGGGGCGACGCGGTAGCGGCGGAGGGCGCGCAGGTGGCCGCCGGTGGCGCGGCCGAGGCGGTCGCCGCAGCCGAATGTTGTCTGCCGGTTGGCCAGCGAAACGGGAGCGGTCCAGGGAAAATCGCGGCGGAGGGCGTCGGCGTTCCCGGCCGTCAGCGGGCAGCTTTTGAAAACGACGCTTCCGGAGGCGCCGGTTTCGCCGGAGAACCCGGGGGCCGCCTCACCGGACGCGGCCACGGCGAGGATCCGTTTTTCCGTCTCCAGGCGGACCATCATGTAGAGGCT
>CAXNFL010000142.1:0-5774 GCA_964201555.1 Kiritimatiellia bacterium | reverse complement strand
TGACGAGATCGATTCCGGTGCGTTTGTCGGTCAGATTGAGGATGCCGCCGGTTACCGGGTTGATGGCGACACGCAGGAACTCGTTTTCCAGCCCGACCGGCGCGCGTTCATGCTTCGAGTATCCGCAGTGATGACGGGGCTCCGTCAATACCGCCTGCTTCGATTTCGGTACGTCCGGCAACCGCGCCGGATCCGTCACGGGCCGCACGGTATAGGCGGCATAGCCGCCGGCAGGAACGCGGGAACGAAAAGCCACGGTCAGGAAGTCATGCCGCCAGAAGTTGCCAGACCTGACAATCTGAACCGGGGCGGCCTTGCCATCGGGCCCCTGAACCTCGTAGGCCTGCTGCTTGAGAGACGCCCCCCCCGGCTGCGGCGCGTTATCCCAAAGCGTAACCTCGATCACTTCATTCCGGTCATGAAGCAGGGGATTGAATATCACAAATGGCCGGGCCCCCTGCCCTCCGGATTGCTCCGAAGCCGTCAGGCCGCCGACCCCGCTCAGGTAGCCCACGCCAGCCCCCAGCCCGTCGCAAACCACGGAAGAAGGAAGGGGCTGTTTCGGCAGTGCCCCCGCGGATTCGGCCGTATTGACCTTTCCGGCAAGCTCGCGCAGGGCGCGCGCCTCAATCTGGGACGTTGTGGCCATCGTTTTCTGGAAAAGACCGTGCGTATAGGTGCGGGTATCGTGAACGCCCGAGCCGGGAAGAATATCATGGAAGTGGCTGAACAGCGTATCCCGCCATCCTTCCTCCAGGGGGCCAAACGGATAAACCGAGCCCAGAGTTCCCCAGGCCAGCGCCGCGGCCATCTCGGCATCGGCCAGCCGGTTTTCTCCCAGCCGGTTTGCCTTTTTAATCAGCGATTGCGCCGTGTAGCAGCCAGCGAACTCGTAATTCAGCTCGCGATCAATAACAGGGGCGCGCTTCACCTGGGGCTCGATGAGATTCATGTACCCCGCTACGGTGCCGAACACGAGCCGGGGGAAAAGGGGCCATTGCTGCATCTCGAAAACCTGAAGGATATCCCGGCGGGTCGGGCCGCCGCCGTGATCGCCGACGCCAAAGACGAACAAGTGATCCGTCAATCGGGTCTGCTTGAAGAAGGCGCCCGCGTCCTTCGCGACAGTCGCCCCCTTGATTTCGCCATTATAGCCACAGCTGGAGAGCGTGTCATTGCGCACCAGGATGGAGGCGCCATCCGGTCCCTCCCAGCGGAACAGCCAGAGCTTGGCCGCCTCGGAATCGCCGGGCCTGTGCATGTACAGGTACTTCACCCCGCCCTGGGCCAAAACCGTCGGCACGGAGGCGGTGTGGCCGAAGGTGTCGGGCGACCAGTCGATCGGAACGTCCTCCGGCTCCAGCCCGAACAGCTTTTTCATGTACCGGCGTGTATACAGCAAGTGGCGGCAAAGCGCTTCGGCTCCGGCCATGTTCTTGTCGCCTTCCACCCAGTGGCTGGCCGTCACTTCCCACCGTCCCTCGCGGATGCGCGCGGCGATCTTTTCCAGCAGATCGGGGCGGAAGTGCTCCAGGATGGCATAGATGCTGGCCTGGCTCTGGGAGAACTTGAAATCGGGATACTCGTCCATCAGCTTGAGAACGGTGATGAAGGTGTCGATCGTCACCGACACCGTCTCAGGCCAGGACCACATCCAATTCATGTCGATGTGCGCATGGCCCGCGAGATGAACGGTGTAGGCTTTGGCGGTTTCGGCCACCGGCGCGAGGATCTCCTCGGCTTTCCTGACCGCCTGTCGGAGCTTGGAAGCGTCGCCCGTTCCGGCGCCCAGGGCCACCTGGGCTTCAGCGCGTTCCAGGAGGAGCTGCCAGGCCCTGGCCTTGGCGGGATGGAGGTCGAAGAGCACCTGGGCAAACTGCCGCTGGGCATCAAAGCGCAGGACTTCATGGTTGAACACCGCACGCCCCAGATGCGCCTGACTGTGAAAATCGGGTAGTTTCATGGAGCACCTTGTTTAAATGCCTCTGAAAAGGAGAACAGTGCCCTTTTAAACGTGTGTTTTCAAGGATTTAACTCGTGAGGCCGCAGGATCAGGCTGGACTGCTATGAAACGGTGCGGCGGACCGAGTGCAGGAAAATGGCACGGGGCATCACCGTGGCGCATAGGATGCCGGCCATGACAGGGCGATTTCCGGTCCCGTTTCTATACGCTTTACAAACGGGACCGTTTACTGCAGTATTCTTGATTCATTTTTGAGAAAGCGATCAATGCCCGTTGCAACACACATAATTCCGTCCGATGAGGAAAAAGCAGCCATCGGAAATGCTTATTGGCACCGGCGCCCGATCCGGGTGCCGCTTCGCTGGAATGTCAATCCACGCATTATCGTGCTTGATCCCGCCCTGAATCCGGATGGATGGACGTTCGAACAGTACTGCCACGATCCGCTGGTCAACATCAAAGCCCGCATCCGGTTCCAGGAATACATCGCTTCCACCCTGAGTCAGGTCAGCGACGCCCCTTCCGCCCTGCCGGAGGAATGGACCGTTTCCGCGGACGTGCAGAACACCTACGATGCAGCCTATTTCGGCGGCTGCATCACGTTTCGCGAAGGGCAAATTCCAGCGGTGGAGTCCTTTTTATCCGGATCCGACTTCGACGCTTTCCTCGCGCGTGACTTTTCCGATGTCCTGAACAATCCGTTCATCACGGCCTGCCTCGCTTTCCGCGAAAAGCTGGTTCAAGCCTCCAGGGGCTTTACCTATCTGGGCCGGCCCGTCAAAGTCAACCCCTTTACCCTCGGCTTTGACGGCCCCGTCACCGCCGCCGCCGCCATCTTTGGCGCCGATTTCTTTGCCCTGCTCGGCGAAGACCCGGAGAAGGCCTCCCGCCTGATCGGGAAAATCACGCGGGATGTGATTCATCGCAATGCCGTTCTCAACAAGCTGGCCGGACGAACGGAAAAGCCCAAGGGCGGTTTTTTTGCGGACGATTCCATCCAGCTGATCGGGCCGGACACCTACGAAAAATGGATCCTGCCCTGGCATGAGCTTTATTACAGCCAGAGCTACGACTCCACGCCCGCCTCCTTCAGCCGCCACATTCACCTGTGCGGCGACGCCACCCGCCACTTCAAGCTGATCCGCGACCGGTTGGGCGTGTTCTCTTTCGACACCGGCTTCCCGGTGGATCACGGCGCCCTGCGGCGCGAATTGGGGCCGGATATCGAGATCTCGGGCGGCCCCGTGGTCAGCCTGCTGCAGGCCGGCTCTCCGGACGCCTGCGCCGCCGAAGCCCTGCGCATCCTCAAGTCGGGCATCATGACCGGCGGCCGTTTTATCCTTCAGGAGGCCAACAACCTCCCTCCTTGTGTACCCGTTGAAAATCTTGCGGCCGTCTATGCCATCTGTCAGGATGCAGGCCGCTATCCCAGGACATCATGAACACACGTCAACGTTTGCTGATCGGCGTTTTCTCCCTGATGGTTGTCACCTCCCTGCGCGCGCAGGATTCGGCAACCACGGGCAATGATTTTCGTGCGCTCTTTGCCAAGCGAATCACGCACTCCAAGCAGATTTTGCCCTCCATCGTCACCGCCGCGGAGACCAGCGCCGTTCGCTGCGTAACGGGTACGAACGTGCTCATCAACGTCCCCTACCATTCCCAGCCGATTTTCGCGGAAGAGCTCCTGAATCGCTCCGGCGGACTGGTCAACGCCATGCCCACCGAAGAGCGCCCCGCCCAGGCCACGCCGAATGATATCGTGCTGTTCTCCATCAACTCGTGGGAGGCGGACGCCGCCAAGGCGATCCCGCTCCTGAACACCTACCGCTCCAACAATTGGATGGTGGTCCTGTTCGCCTCCACCTCCGGGGCGCCCGCGGAAGCGGTGGCGGATTGCTGGATCGATAACGGTGCGTCCAGCGGCGGCAATGGCGAATCCGACCTGAACGTCATCGCCAACTCCATGAACAGCTGGCTGTGGTGCGTGGAATATACCGCCGCCTTGACCCGCCTCGGCAAGTATCCGGGCATCATGCAAGGCTGCATGGAAGTCGGGGCGGACGACTATGACGCTCAGATCAAAAAGAACGGCCGCGCTACCCTCTACAGCATGAAGACGCCCATTCCCGCGTTCCGCCTTTCCCGGGCCTACTTCACGGCGGTCAAAAAAGTCATGCAGGATACGGGCGACGCCGAGACGCGGGGGCAGATCGACAAGGCGGCCGACATCCTGTCCGATCACTTGAGCCACTCCGGAAAAGTCATTGTCGCCACATGCACGCACATCCTGATGGCGGATATCCGCCGCAGCAACCTGTCCCCGTGGACGCCGCTCCATGTCGTCTGGCAAACGACCGCGGGCATTTTTGAAAACAACGCGGGCCCCAACGACTACATCGTCTGGTTCGGCTACGTCGGCATGAGCACGCGCTATGAAGACTACGGGGGCTGCATCCGCCGGACCGGGGCCAAGCTGATCGCGTCCTACTCCGTGGACACGTATAACAAGGTCAATAACACTCCGGAGCCGGAAGTGCTGATTCCTCAATCCTGGGGGGTTCCGGATTCCGCCGTGATTGTTCCCTTCGCCCCGGGGCACATGGCCCCGGTCTCGGGAATCGAACAAGCCCTGATTTACCGGATGCTGGACGAAGCCGTTTCCGAGCGGCTGAAGAACGCCTCGAGCGTTCCTACACCTTGACCCAGTCGCCCCTGGCCTTTGAGCTGTCCACGGCGGCCTTGACGAACCGCATGCCCGCCAGTCCCTCCGCCACACCCGGATGAGCGAACGCCTCGGGGGCCTTTTCGCCCTTGAGAGCGCGCACGCGCCGCTCCATCGTGGTGTGCAGGTTGGCCAGCGCTTCGAAAAAGTCTTCGTTATGCCCGCCCGGCGCCCGCTGGTACGAACTCACAAGCGCGGGGATGCCGGCGCCGCCGTTGATCCAGAAGATCTGGTCGGCCCCGCCGTTCTTGAAGATCAACGCCTCGGCCCGCTCCTGGTGCCACTCCAGCGAGCCCTTGGTCCCGTAAATCCGGAAGCCGCAATCGTTCTTATAGCCGATCGCGATCTGGGTGGCCGTGATGATGGCGGTTCCGCCGTTCGCCAGCTCGCCGATCACGTTGAAATCGTCATCCAACAGCCGACCTTCGACAAAGCGGTTCAGCCGGGCGCTGACCTTCTTGATGGCCAGGCCGCTGACCCAGGTGGCCGCCACGAACGCGTGCGTGCCGATGTCGCCGCCGCAATTCGAGATGCCGGTCCGCTTCGGGTCGGTCCGCCAGGAGGCCTGCTGCTGGCCGCTCTTTTCAAGGGGGGTGGACAGCCAGCCCTGGTTGTACCAGGACTCCACTTTCCGGACCTCGCCGATGGCGCCCTCGGCCACCATGCTCTTGGCCGTCATCATCATCGGGTGGCCGGTATAGGTGTGCGCCAGCACGAACGGCAGCTTGGTCTTCTTGACCAGCTTGGCCAACTCCTCAGCCTCCGCCACGGTCAGGGTCATGGGCTTTTCGCAAAGAACGGGAAGCCCCGCCTCCAGGCACGCCTTGGCGGCGGCGAAATGGGCGAAGTTCGGCGTCGCCACCACGGCATAGTCCAGCTCAACCTGTCCGGCTTTCCACGCTGTCAGCATGGCGGCCAAATCCGGGAAGCCCTGTATCCCCCATTCCTTCGCCGCTTCAAGGGCGGCGGCGGGTTCGTGGCGCAGTACCCCTGCCGTCACTTCACGCGACCCGTCCAGGCTCACCGCGCGCATATGGACTTTCCCGAAAAAGCTGCCCGATCCCCCGCCCCCGATCATCGCGACTT
>CAXNFL010000141.1:0-5843 GCA_964201555.1 Kiritimatiellia bacterium | reverse complement strand
AACCGCCCATAAGGCGGGGATGGGCATAGATGGCGGTCCAGTAATCTTTCAGGTTTCCCGGGCCGTTCCCCATGGCATGGGCGTATTCGCACATGAAGTACGGCTTGTTCCCGAATTTCTCGAAAGTCCATTGGCCGGACCAGGAATTGCCGGGCTCGCCGGCTCCGCATTTGACAACGTCGTTCACGTGGGGATACATGGTGCTGTAGACTTCGGAGACGACGCACTCCCGGTCCCCTTCATAATGGAGGGGGCGGGTGGCATCGAGGGCGCGGGCGGTTTTGGCCATGGCTTCGTGGTTGCAGCCGAACCCGGCCTCGTTGCCCAGGGACCACATGATGACGCAGGGATGGTTGCGATCGCGCATGACCATCCGCTCCATCCGGTCCGTGTAGGCTATTTCCCACGTCGGATCCTTGGAGGGGTTCAACGGGATCTGGTAGCCGAATCCGTGTGTTTCAAGATCGCACTCGTCGATGATGTAGAGGCCGTAGCGATCGCACAGGTCGTACCAGCGGGGATCGTCCGGATAATGAGAGGTGCGAACGGCGTTGATATTGTGCCGCTTCATGAGCTGCACATCGTGAATCATGGTTTCAAGCGGCATGGCCCGGCCGAGATCGGCATGGTGCTCATGCCGGTTGACACCCTTGATCTTAACCGGCTTCCCGTTGACTTTGAAAACGGGGCCATCGATCTCCACCTTGCGGATTCCGACCGTCTGCCGGATGGCTTCCAGGACTTCGCCCTTGGCGTCAAAAATGGCGAGGACAAGGGTGTAGAGGCTCGGCGTCTCGGCCGTCCAGAGAAGCGCCCCGGGCACCGCCCAGGTCAGCGCCGCGCTTCGGTCTTTTCCGGAGGACAATTTGATGGAGGCCTCGGCCTTGCCGAGGGAGTTGCCGGAGGGATCGAGCAGGTCGGCGGTCACCGAGATGGCGGCGAGCTTAGACGACGCATTGAGCAGGCGGGCGTCGAGGGTGACGGTCGCATGTCGGTAGGAATCGTCAAGGCTGGTCTGCACGGCGAGTGTCGTGACCTGGATGGAGGGGCGGGCGACGATCATGACATCGCGGAAGATGCCGCTCAGCCACCACATGTCCTGGTCTTCCAGGTAGGAAGCGTCGGACCATTGCAACACCCGCACGGCCACGGTGTTGGGGCCGGGCTTGACGAAGGGGGTGATATCGAACTCGGCTGGCAGGCGGCTTCCCTTGCTGGAGCCGGCGAAGCGGCCGTTGATCCAGGTTTCGAAATAGGAGTCGACGCCCTCAAAGCGCAGCGTCAGGCCCATGCCGCCCCAGGAGTCGGGCAGTGTGAAGGTGCGGCGGTAGCAACCGGTCGGGTTTTCGGTCGGCACGTGAGGCGGGTTGACGGGAAAGGGGTAGATCACGTTGGTGTAGTGCGGCTTGCCATGGCCCTGCATCTGCCAGCACCCGGGGACGGAAATGGAGCCCCAGGCGGAGACGTCATGCGTCGGCTTCTCGAAGCCTTCGGGCGATTCTGCGGGGGAGGGCGCAAGGTGAAAGGACCAGGCGCCGTTGAGAAGGAGGAGGCGGGAGGAGGTGGCGCGGTCGCCAAGGCGTGCTTCATCGGCGGAGGCGCAGGGAATGAACGAAGCGCGCGGCGGCAGGCGCAGGCGGTGCGTGACGGCCGGATTTTCCCAGTCTGGCGTATGAGGGGCACGGACGGTTGAATGCATGGCGTTAACTCCTTGAAATTTGACTATGTAATGTAACCTTCCCGCCGTTGTTTGTCTATTCTTTGCCAATGGTTTAAATTCCGTTGTCGGAGTCTCTTTGGTTCGAAAGGGATACGCCGCGCACGGCCCCAATTTTTCTGGATGGAGGCCGTTCGCTCCGCTATGATGGGTCCCTGTGAACAACATTAGAGGAACCACGGATTTGAAAATGACACAAATGCAGGCGGCTCGGAAACAGTGTCCGACGCCTGAGATGAAGGATGTGGCGAAGAAGGAAGGCGTGGCGCTCGACCGTCTGATGGCGGAAATGGCCGCCGGTCGAATTGTCATTCCCGCCAATAACACCCGGCAGGGCCGCGACAACAGCGGCATCGGGGCCGGCTTGCGCACCAAGATCAACGTGAACCTCGGCGTTTCCGGTGATTGCGTGAACTGGGAAAACGAGTTGGCCAAGGCCAAGCTGGCCGTCAAGCACGGGGCCGATGCGCTCATGGACCTGAGCTTGAGTCCCGTCTCCCGGAAGTTCCGGTCGACGCTGGCCCGGGAATGTCCCCTTGTGTTGGGCAGCGTGCCTGTCTATGACGCGCCGTCCCTGTTCAATTGCGAGTTTGAGCAGCTGACGGTGGACCAGCTGTTCGCCACGGTCGAGGCCCATGCCGAGGACGGGGTTGATTTTATGACCATTCACGCCGGCCTGACGCGCGTGTGCCTGGATCGCCTGGCGGTTGGCGGGCGCCTAACCCATGTGGTCAGCCGCGGCGGCGCCCTGCTTCTTTCCTGGATGCAGGCCAACAGCCGGGAAAATCCCTTTTTCGAGCATTTCGATCGGTTGCTGGATTTATGCGTCCGGTACGACATCACCCTGAGCCTGGGCGATGGCCTGCGCCCGGGTTGTTTGCATGACGCCACCGATGCGTCCCAATTGCAGGAGCTGATCCTGCTGGGCGAGCTGACCCTTCGAGCCTGGGAAGCGGGCGTGCAGGTGATGATCGAAGGCCCGGGCCACATCCCGCTGAACGAGGTCGTGGCCAACATCCAGGTGGCGAAGAAGCTGACCCACGGGGCGCCCCTTTACGTGCTGGGCCCGCTGGTGACGGATGTGGCGCCTGGCTACGACCACATCACCTCGGCGATCGGCGGAGCCGTGGCCGCGATGGCGGGCGCCGATTTCCTGTGCTATGTGACGCCGGCCGAACATCTCCGCTTGCCGGACCTGGAGGATGTTCGCGAAGGGATCATGGCATCCCGCATCGCCGCTCACGCGGGTGATGTGGCCAAGGGGCTGCCGGGCGCGATCGACTGGGACAACCGGATGAGCGTGGCCCGCGGAAGCCTTGACTGGAAGGGGATGGTCAAGGAGGCGCTGGATCCCGAGAAAGCCCAGCGCTATCGCGACTCGTCCGCCCCCCATGATCCGGATGTCTGCACCATGTGCGGATCCCTGTGCGCCGTCAAGCGAAGCCGGGCCGCCATGGAAGCCCTAACCCGGAAGAAGTAGCCGTATGCCCGCACCGCAACGTCGAGTTCCTGTCTGGCGGTTCTTGCGCGACGGGATCGAAATGGCGTTTGTGCATGCTGTGTTTTTCCTGATCGCCAGACTGCCGCGGCGGGGGCTGATGGCTTTTTCGAGGGTTCTGGGCGCCCTGGTGTTCCGGTTTGTTGCCAGCCAGCGTTGCGTGGCGCTGGCCAACCTTGAGCTGGCCTTCGGGGACCGTCTTGATCCGGCGCAGCGCAAGGCCGTGGCCCTGGCTTCGTTTCAGGGTTTTTTCAGGGCGATATTTGATTTCGCCTGGTTCTCCCATCGCTCCGCCCGACGGCTGCAGCGGTGGTTTCATTTCGACCCCAGCCTGGAGCGGGTGCTGAATGTGTCGCCCGCCATTGTCGTGACGGCCCATTTCGGCAATTGGGAATTGATGGGGCAGGCGGGCGTGCTGCGCGGCGGCACGCTGGTGAGCGTGGCGAACATGTTTCCCAACCAGCGGCTCAACCGGTATATCACGTCTCTGCGCGAACGGCATGGGATGATGATTGCGCCCCGCGAGGGCGCGCTGCGGTCCCTGTTGAGGGCGTTGAAGGGCGGCCGCCGCGTGGCGTTGGTCATGGATCAAAACACGCGCGTTTCGGAAGGCGGTGTGTTCGTCAATTTTTTCGGCCTCCCGGTAACGATGTCGCCCGCCGCCGCCGTGCTTTCGGTCCGCACGGGGGCTCCGATTCTCCCCGCTTTCTGCCTGGCCATGCCGGACGGTTCCTATCGTGCCTACGCCCGTTCGTTGCTGGAACCGGGGCGTGACGGCGCGGAAGCGGAACTGAACCAGCGCATCGCGGATGTGACGGCGGAAGAGATCCGGAAGCATCCCGAGCAGTGGCTGTGGATGTATCGGCGTTGGAAGTATATTCCGCCGGGCCGGGAGGCGGCGGAGTTTCCCTTTTATTCCCATCCCGCAACCTGACGGCAACACGATAAGGAGGACCCATGATCAAGCTCGGCATCATCGGCGGAAGCGGCCTGTACGAATTGGCGGGCCTGCAGAATGTGACCACGCGGACGGTGAAGACGCCGTTTGGAGACCCCTCCGACGCGTTCGTGTGCGGCACGCTGGACGGGCATGAACTCTACTTCCTGCCCCGGCACGGCCGCGGCCACCGGTTGCTGCCTTCCGAGATCCCGCACCGCGCCAATATCTACGGCTTCAAGACGCTCGGGGTTGACGCCGTGGTATCCGTCAGCGCCGTGGGAAGTTTGCGCGAGGAGATCCGGCCGCGCGACGTGGTGCTTCCCGATCAATATTACGACCGCACCAAGACGCGGGATGAACATACCTTTTTCGGGAAGGGCATCGTCGCGCATGTGCAGTTCGGGGATCCCACCTGTCCCGCCCTTCGCGAAGTGATCGCCGAAGTGGTGTGGGGCGTTATAAAAGCGGAGAAGAGCGAAAGCCGGTTGCTTGAGCGGGGAACCTACGTGAATATGGAAGGGCCGGCCTTTTCGACGCGCGCCGAATCGCTGTCCTACCGGGAAGAGGGCTTTGACATCATCGGCATGACCAGCCTGGCCGAGGCCAAATTGTGCCGCGAGGCGGAGTTGTGCTACCAGGCCCTTGCCCTGGTGACCGATTATGACTGCTGGCATGCGACCGAGGAAGCCGTCTCGGTGGAGATGATCATCGGTCATTTGAATGCCAATGTCGCGTTGGCCCGGAAGATTCTTGCCCGGCTTTGTCCGGCCCTGGAAAAGCATCCGAAGGCCTGCCTGTGCAAGGAATCACTGAAATATGCCATCATGACGGCGCCCGACGCCATTTCCGCCGAAACCCGGCAGCGGCTTGCTCCGATTATTGGCAAATACGTCAAGGGATGATGGAAATGGAATTGCGGGGATGGTGGCGAACCGCCTTGGACCTGGTCTTTCCGCGTCACTGTGCGGGCTGCGAAGGGCCGGTTCAGGAGGGCCAGGAGGGCTATGTCTGTTCCGATTGCCTGTCCCGCCTGGAACGGGTGACGGATCCGTTCTGCGCCCGCTGCGGCGATCCGATCGACGGCGTGGCGGCCAAGACGTTCACCTGCTCGTTCTGTGTCCAGGAAGAACCCGCCTTTGATCTGGCCCGTTCCGCGGTTCGTTTTCGCGGTCCGATCCGCCCCGTGCTCCATCAGTTCAAATATAGCGAAGGGACTCATCTGTCGGCGGATCTGGGCCGCCTGCTTGCCGCCTGTGTGGAAACACACTATGATCCTTCGCAGGTGGACCTTGTGGCCTTTGTGCCCCTCTATCATCGGCGGGAGAGGGAACGGTCCTACAATCAGGCGCGTTTGCTGGCCGAGCAACTGGGGCGGCGCTACGATCGGCCCGTGTTGCGCGGCATGAAACGGGTGCGCGATACGGGAACCCAGACGCGGCTTCACATGGCCGGAAGGGTCGAGAACGTGAAGGGCGCTTTCGTGGCGACGGAGCCGTCCTGGGTGGAAGGCAAAACGGTTTTGTTGATCGACGATGTGATGACGACGGGCGCCACGCTCCGCGAAGCGGCCGCCTCGCTCAAGAAAGCAGGCGCCTGGCGAGTCCTGGTGGCCACCGTGGCGCGGGGATAGAGACATGGCGGATCGTGAATAGCGGATGGTGATGGAGGCGTGGAATGGTGGACCGGGA
>CAXNFL010000140.1:0-5888 GCA_964201555.1 Kiritimatiellia bacterium | reverse complement strand
GCCTGCCCGGGAACGCCGTCAGCCACAACTCCACATGCACGTTGTAATCCGCATCCCGCTTCTGCCCGTTCGCCTGTGTGTACGCCGGTTCGGCGGAGACGCCGAAACGGAACCCCATGCAATCCAGGACCCGCTCCACGTTGTAGGAGTGCTCCTCCACCCGGGAGTCGTCAATATTGTACCGGCAATAAAGGGAGAACTGCCACTCCTCGCTTGGAATATACCGGATCGTCGAACTCGCCAAGCTGCTCTGGTCGAGCCTGTACCGGTACTCGCCAATCAGGCGCCACATCGAATGCGGAGCAAACTGCCCCCGCACGTTCCACACCTCGATCTCACGATCCTGTATGTTGTAGTCCGCATCCGTCCGCAGGTAAACCTGGTCCGAGGGCCTGCTTTCCAGCTTTAAATGCAAGGGGCCAATGCCCTCCTCGTCCGTCTGCGACTCCATGAAATAGGTCGAATAGAGGTCGGCGTCGATCAGCTCGTACAGCTTCCCGTCCCGTTTAAACTGGATGGCGTTGCGCATGCCCAACTGGAACGAATGTTCGGATCCGTAGGCGTCCACTTCGTCGATTTGGTAGAAATCATTCGTCGATTGATCCAGCAAATTAGGCCGCAACGTATAATCGGCATAGGGTTCGGCGATGTGGCGATAGCGCACAAGACTGCCCGCGTCGCCTGACGCCCAGTCCCTGAACGCCTTGAAGGAGGCTTCCGATCCGACTTCGAACAGGGGGCGAAGCATGGCGCCCCCCTCTTTGCTTATGACCGTTTCGATGATTCCGTTGGTCGTGACCACGGTGCCGTCCGCAAGCGTATTCGAAATCGCACCTCCCCGGCTCCACAATACCTCATCCTGGGTCTTGGAGTACCAGGTGGCTCGAACGCCTGCGCGCGGGACAAATTGAAAGATTCCCGCGTGGGTGGGATAGTTGACGAACTGGCGCGAATCGATTCGAAGCAGGGAAATATCCTCGCCATTCTGGTATTCCGCGGGCTGCTTCAAGAGATAAACGGCGTCGTTGTAGCCCTGGTAGTAGTACCCGCTGTCGTACAACGGGGTGAGGAAGAACTCATGCCGCGCCTCGGGAAGACGGGAAACGGTTGAATAAAAATCATCCATCCGCCACTTGCCCAGAAGGCTCATGGCCGTTTCGTCACGAGTCTGCCCCACCAGCAGGTAGTTCATCGGCTCCGGGCTGTTTCGGTAATCGCGCCGGTAAAAATCCTCCAGGACAAACTCGTCGCTGAGGGCATTCATTTCACCCACCGCGCTCCAGCCGTCCCCGAACTGCTCCGATTGTTTCAGCCGCAGCCGGTACCGGCTCTCCTCGGGCATCCGGAACTCCGGATAATTGTTGTGGGAGTCGTCCACGCCGATGTCATTGAGGAAATAGGCATGCGCCTTTCCCTGGCCGCCCGGGGTTTTCCAATCCAATTCCTCGCCGCCGGCATAGCCGCGGAGGGAGCGGTAATCCAGCATCGTGGTGGCGGAAAACCAGTTGGTGAACTTGTACGTCCACCCGGTCAACAAGTAGGCGCCCATGTGCGACTGATAGCCGGGCTGGATCTCGACGCCGATCGCATCCTCCTCCAGCGAGCGCTTCATCCACGGCAGATAAAAGACCGGCACCGGACCGGCATACGTGACGACATGCCGGGCCTCCAGATACGAGTCCGGAACCACGGTCAGCTCACTCGCCCACAGGTGATAATGCAGCGACTCCCGCGGCTCCTTGCACGTGGTGAAGGTGGCCCGGTTCAACGTGTACGTCATGCCGGTGCCCTTGGCTCCCGCCTCGGCCCACACATGGTAGGGAGGGAAGGCGGCGTTGAACTTATCCGTCTTCATCTCCCTCGTTTCGAGGTTGTAGGTCAGGTGGTCCCCTTCCCACTGCAGGTCCGCGCGCTTCAGTCGCACCGAGCCCGTCGCCTCGGCGATCGAGGTCCGGCGATTGATGGTCACGGCCTCCGCGCGCAATTCCATATCGTCACGCCCGATCAGCACATTTCCCTCTGCGCGAACGATGTCGGTATTGCGGTCATAATCCAGCTTGTCCGCATTCACCTTCACTCCGGCCATTGCACCGGCCGAAGGCTCCTGGGCGCGGGCAAGCTCCGCGCTTCCCCCCGCCAGCAGCACCGCCGCAACCCAGCCGACCCATCGCGCTTTCAGGCTCATGGACGATTCCTGTCTTCCTGCCCCCGTGCGGGTGCGGCCGTTTCGGCCGGGCCCAGCGGAGTGCTCGAATAATAGACCTCACCCGTGACGCCGTTGCGAATGGTGAAATCCTCGATGTGGCGCGTGGGATCGGACCGGAAGCCGAGCTGGCTCCCGAACCGGCTCTGCAGGTCCACGAGGATCTGCTCGTCCTCCTTGCGCAGCCGGTCCATGATGGTGGGGTGCACGGTGATCTGGAGCTGAAGCCCCGGATCCGTCTTCCGGTGGGTGTTCCAGATGGCGGTGGCCCGGCGCTGGATCTCGATGCTCATGCACAGGGGCGACTTGACGCTGCCGCGCCCCCGGCAATAGGGGCAATCCATGTAGCGGGAGGACAGGATGCCCTCCTCCACACGCTGGCGGGTCATTTCGAGAAGCCCCAGCGACGAGATGGGAAGCACGTTGGTGCGGGCCTTGTCCCGGGTCAGCACCTGGCGGAGCGCCTTATAGACGGCGTTCCGGTTCTTTTTCTGCTTCATGTCGATCAGGTCGAGCACGATGATGCCGCCGACGTTTCGCAGGCGCAACTGGCGGGCGACTTCATCGACCGCCTCGAGGTTCACCTGGAGGATCACGTCTTCCTGGGTGTTTCCGCCCTTGTGCCGGCCGGTGTTCACGTCGATCGATATAAGCGCCTCGGTCTCATCGATGACGATATACCCGCCCGACTTGAGCACCACCTTGCGCTGGAAGGCATCCTCGATCTGGCGCTCGATGTTGAAATGCTCGAACATCGGAGCGTGGCCATCGTAGAGCTGGATGCGCGACTTGACCCGCCGCGAGATCTGCGACGCCAGCGACTTGACCTGCTCCCAGCGCTCCGGGTTGTCGATCACGATGCGATCGACGTCTTCCGTGACCCAGTCGCGCACCACGCGCTCCACCACATCGGGCTCCTGGTAAAGGCAGTACGGCGCGCGGCGTTCGCGGATGCCGGTCTGGAGCTGATCCCAGATCTGGCACAAGCTGCGCATGTCGCGGGCGAAGCTGACCCCGCGGGCGCCTTCTCCGGCCGTCCGCACGATCAGTCCGACGCCCTCCGGGCCGGGCAGCCGGTCCAGGATGTGCTTCAGCCGCTGGCGCTCCTTGGGGTCCTCGATCTTGCGCGAAACCCCGCGCAGGGAGCTGCCCGGGAGCATGACCAGGTACCGGCCCGGAATGCTGAGGCTGGCGGTGACCCGGGGGCCCTTCGTGCTGATGGGCCCCTTGGTGACCTGGACGACGATCTCGGAGCCGACCGGGAACTTCTTGGCGATCTCCTGGGGGGAAAACCGCTTGTTGCGCGGCATGCTGCGATAGAGGCCCTCCTCCTCGGCGGCAAGCCGGGCTGCATCCTCGGGGATCATGTCCCAATAGTGCAGGAAGGCGTTCTTGCTCATCCCGATATCCACGAAGGCGGCCTGAAGGCCATCCTCGAGGTTCTGGATACGCCCCTTGTAGATGCTCCCCACGATCCGCTCCTCCTGGGGATGCTCGATCATGAACTCCTCGAGGCGGCCGTTTTCAAGCACGGCCACGCGGGTCTCCAGGCTTTCACAATTAATGATGATCTCGCGCTTAATCGTATTGCCTTTCATTTTATTCCTGATGAAATTGACAAGCCACATGTCCCTCGCCCTTTCTTCGCTTCAGGCCGGTCCGGTCCCCCGGAGCGGCCTTCGCCCGTTTTCAAATCCGGCGGCAATACACGCTTTGCATGAGGCCCAGAGAGGCCATCATGCAAAGCATGAACGAACCGCCATAACTGACCAGCGGCAGGGGGATGCCTGTGACCGGCATCACGCCGATCGTCATCGCGATGTTCACGAACACATGCGCAAACATCATAGCCGTCACCCCTGTGCAGATCAACCGACCCAGCCGATCGCGGGCCCGCACCGCCGCCTGCATCCCGCAGGCGATAATCACGGCAAACAGGCCCAGCACCGCCGCCGCCCCCGCGAATCCCAGCTCCTCGCCGATGACGGCAAAGATGAAATCCGTGGAGGCCACGGTGCGCGGCAGGTAACCCAGACTGCTCTGGGTGCCCTGCATGTATCCCTTCCCCGTCAAGCCACCCGACCCGACCGCAATCGAGGATTGCCAGCTGTTATAGCCGGCGCCCTTTCGATCCGAAGCCGGATCCACAAACACAACCAGACGTCTCCACTGATAATCCTTAAGCCGGGTCACCCGGGTGAACACCGCCTTCTGGCGCGACTCCTCCATCCCCATCCACCGCGGCACCAGCACCGCTCCCAGCATCAACCCCGCCCCCAGCCCCCCGGCCAGGGCCAGCAGCCCGATCTTCTTCAGCGAGGCCCCCCCGACGAACAACATGGAGAAGGCGATCGGCAGGCAGACGATCGCCGTCCCCAGGTCCGGCTCCTTCAGGATCAACACCACGGGAATGGCCGTCAAGGCGAGCACCGCCACGATGGTCCGCCACCGTTTCATTTCGGTGCCCGGCCGGCTGAGAACCCACGCGATCGTCATCAGCAGGGCCAGCTTGGCCAGCTCCGACGGCTGCAGGTTCATGCCAAAGAAATCCAGCCACCGCTTGCTGCCGTACATCGCCCGCCCCACCGCCAGCACCATGACCAGCAGCACCAGCGAACAGGCATAATAAAACCACACCCATTCGGTCAGCTTGCGATAGTCGAGCAGGCTGGTGACGGTGAACACGCCCAGCCCGGCCACGCCCCAGAAAATCTGAACGCGGAACAGATTCTGGATCACCGCCTCCTGCCGGGCGGCGCACGCGCTGCGGATGAACAGGATGCCGATCACCATCAAGGCCAGCATGGCCAGCACAAGAAGCCAGTTGCCTCGTTTCAGGAGCGCCAGTTGGATGCCCAGCCGTCTCATCCATGGGCCTCCGCTTCCGAAAAAATGCCGTCCAGCAGCTTGCCCACGCGGGGGCCGACCGTGGAGCCGCCGGAAACGCCCTCCTCCACCACCATGGCCACGGCGTAGCGGGGATCGTCAAAAGGCGCGAAGGCCATCATCCAGACGTGCTTCTTCCCCCCGCCCTTCCGCCCGACCTCGGCCGTTCCCGTCTTCGCCGCCACAACCACATCGTCGAGGCGCGCGTTTTTGCCGGTCCCGCTCGGCGCGTTCACCACGTCGCGCATGCCGCCGCGCACCACGGTGAGCGTGCGCGGGGACCAGTTCATTTCATGCACCAGTTCAGGCTTGGAGGAAACCACGGGAGCTCCGGGAGCGCGAAAGCCGAGGACCAACCGGGGGCGGTAAAGGTGGCCGCCATTGGCGATCGTGGAGCAGAGAACCGCCATCTGGAGCGGCGTCACGCCCAGGAAGCCCTGCCCGATCGACGCGTTGCACGTATCGCCCTCCCGCCAGTCGTCCTTGTACTGCTTCCGCTTCCAGGCGGTATCCGGAATCAGCCCCCGGAGTTCCCCGTCCAGTTCGATGCCGGTGGCCCGGCCCAGCCCAAGCGCCTGGGCCATGTGATAAATGGTTTCATAGCCGATCGTGTGCCCCAGGGTGCAGAAGTAGGTGTTGCAGGATTGCTCGATGGACTTGCGAAGCGCCACCGGCCCATGACCATTGACATTCCAGCATCGAATCCGGAAGTTCCCCATTTCGAAGTAGCCCGGGCAGTTCACGACGGCGTCCGGATTCCACAGATTGTTTTCCAGCCCGGCGATCGCCACCACCGGCT
>CAXNFL010000139.1:0-5906 GCA_964201555.1 Kiritimatiellia bacterium | reverse complement strand
TGCCACGTTCCTTTGACGCCTGGGACATCGATTCCAATTACGAGCTGTTCGAAGTCCCCCTGGACGGCAAGGCCCGGATCGAGGTGGTCACGCAAGGCCCGCTCGCGGCCGTGCTGCGCATCACCCGCACGATCAGCCGCTCCAGCCTGACGCAAGAGGTCTGGCTTCGCCGGGGAAGCCGCCGGCTCGACTTCAAAACTGTCGTCGATTGGCAGGAAAAGCACCGCCTGCTCAAGGTGGCGTTCCCCACCGGCGTGCACGCCCAGGAGGCCCGGCACGAGATCCAGTTCGGCCACCTGTCGCGTCCCACCCACCGGTCGCTGCCCTTCGACGCCGACCGGTTCGAGGTCTGCAACCAGAAATGGACGGCGGTGGAGGAGGGCAATCGGGGCGCGGCCGTCCTGAACGACTGCAAATACGGCGTCAATGTCATCGGAGGCGCGATCCAGCTTACCCTGTTGCGCTCGCCGAAGGCGCCCGACGCCACCGCCGACATGGGGCTCCAGGAGTTCACCTATTCCTTCTATTCCTGGAATGGATCGTTCTTCGGGTCGAATGTGGTTCGCGAAGCCTGCGACTTGAATGTTCCCGCCGGCCTTCAGCCCGGCGTGGCGCCGGAGGTCTCGCTGTTCTCCGTGGACGCGCCGAATGTGATCATCGAAGCGGTAAAGCCGGCCGAGGATGGTAGCGGGGACTGCATCGTGCGCCTGTACGAGTGCATGCATGCGGCAACGACCTGCCGCCTCCTCACCGCGCTGCCGGTGGGCAAGGCGACCGTGACGAATATGCTGGAGGAGCATCAGGGGAATGTGGCCTGCCGAAAAGGCGCGCTGGAGCTGAGCTTCAAACCGTTTGAGATTGTCACCCTTCGTTTAACTCCCGGGAGGCCTTCATGAAACGCAGCTGGATCAATCGTGAATTAACCACCGCCATGCGATTCCTCGATCGGAACAAGTTCTTCCTGCCCGTCTGGGCCTGCTGGTCACCCGACCAGTGGCGCAAAGCCGGCCCGGAAGCCGATGAGATCCGGGACCGGAAGCTCGGGTGGGACCTCACCGACTTCGGAAGCGGCTGCTTCGAAAAGCGCGGGCTGCTGCTCTTCACGATCCGCAATGGAACCTTTACGAAAAAGCCCAGCCAGAAGGTGAAGGATTATTGCGAGAAGCTGCTCCTGGTGGGCGAGAACCAGGAGACGCCCATTCACTTCCACTGGAACAAGATGGAAGACATCATCAACCGGGGGGGCGGCGTGCTGGAGCTGCAGCTCTGGAACGCGGACCCGAAGACGGAGAAGCTCGACCGCCGCCAGTCGCTGGTGGTGAGCGTCGACGGGATCGCGACGAAGGTGAAAGCCGGGGGATTCGTGAAGCTCCAGCCGGGCGAATCGATCACGCTGCCGCCGTATTGCTATCACCGGTTTTATGCCGTGGAAGGATCCGGACGGGTTCTGGGCGGCGAGGTGTCCCGCGTCAACGACGATTCGGGCGACAATCGCTTTTACGAGCCCTTGCCTCGTTATCCGGCCATTGAAGAGGACGAGGCGCCTCTGTACCTGTTGTGCAACGAGTATCCGTAAGTGTTGTGATTATTTAAAGGAGAGTAGACATGTCAATCAAAGTGGCCATTGTCGGGGCGGGCAGCATCGGGTTCACCCGGGGTCTGTTTCGCGACATCCTGACCGTTCCTGAATTCCGTGACACCCAGTTCGCGTTCACGGACATTAGTCCGCGCAACCTGGACATGGTTACCCAGCTGTGCCTCAAGGATATCCGGGAGAACAACCTGCCTGCCACGATTCAGTCCACCACGAATCGCAAGCGCGCGCTGGCTGGCGCCAACTACATCATCAGCTGCGTCCGTATCGGCGGGCTGGAGGGCTTTGCCACCGATATCGAGATCCCCCTGAAGTACGGCATCGACCAGTGCGTCGGCGACACGCTCTGCGCGGGCGGCATCATGTACGGCCAGCGGAACATCGCGGCGGTTCTCGACTTCTGCCGGGATATCCGGGAGGTAGCCGCTCCCAAGCCGCTTCTGCTGAACTATGCCAATCCGAATGCCATGAACACGTGGGCGGCCATTCATTACGGCAAGGTCAACACGATCGGCCTCTGCCACGGCGTCATGGGCGGCCATCACCAGCTCGTCGAGGTCATCAAGCTGCTGGTCAACAAGAAGACGCAGCCGGGCGACCGCGGCTACGTGGCGGTCGCGCCGGCCGATGTCGACATTATCTGCGCCGGCATCAATCACCAGACCTGGTACACGCAGGTGCTTTACAAGGGCAAGGACTGGACCGGCCGCCTGCTGGAGGGCTTTGAGCAGCACCCCGTCTACAAGGAGACCGAGAAGGTCCGCATCGATATGCTGCGCCGCTTCGGCTACTACTCGACCGAGAGCAACGGCCATCTCTCCGAATACCTGCCCTGGTACCGGAAGAACACGAAGGAGATCGCAAAGTGGATTTCGCTCTCGTCCTGGATCAACGGGGAAACCGGCGGCTATCTTCGCGTGGCGCGGGAAGGACGCCAGTGGTTCAACACCGAGTTTCCGCAATGGATGAAAGCCAAGGACCGCCCGATCTCGGCCGAGAATCGCGGGCACGAGCACGGCAGCTATATCCTGGAAGGCCTGGAGACCGGCCGCGTGTACCGGGGCCATTTCAATGTCGTCAACAACAGCGCCATCACGAATCTGCCGGCCGACTCCATCGTCGAATTGCCCGGCTACGTCGACCGTAACGGGGTGAGCATTCCGATCGTCGGGGCGCTTCCCACCGGCTGTGCGGCGGTCTGCAACGTCGCGATTTCGGTGCAGCGGCTTGCCGTCGAGGCGGCCGTGAAGGGCGATGTCGCGCTGCTCAAGCAGGCGATGATGATGGATCCGCTGACGGGCGCCGTCTGCGATCCCGAGGCCATTTCCCAGATGACGGATGAAATGCTGGTCGCGCAGGCGCAGTGGCTGCCCCAGTACAAGAAGGCCATTCCGGCCGCCAAGCAGCGCCTGACCGACGCCAAGCGGCGCAAGGACTATCGCGGCACCTGCACCTGGAAGGGCATCCGCGTCACGCCGAACCTCAAGAAGAAAACCTGGGCGCGCGTCATCCTGACCAAGGTCGCGGTGAGCAATCTCCTGGAGCCGGTCAAGGATATCCGCACTGTCCCGCTGCCCTCGGCCAGCCTGTGCCGCGAGGATATCGAGGGCCGGGTCATCACCATGCCCGACGGCTTCATCGACGTCCGGGGCGTGCACGGCAACAAGGACGGGGTCTTGTATATCGCCACGTCCTACCGCTCCGGCAAGGCCTTCAAGGGCGAGCTGCGCTTTGGCGCCGACGGGCCGGTGAAGGCCTGGGTGAACGGCAAGGAAGTGAGCTGCCAGCCCAAGGCTTCCAATCCCGCCGCGCCCGGCACTTACAAGGCGAAGGTCGCGTGGAAGAAGGGGACGAACTCCATCCAGCTCGCGCTGTCCAGCAATAGCGGCAAGGCCTGGGGCATCTATTGCGGCGTTCAATGAGCCGGCAGCGAGAAGACCTTTCCCATGCGGGTGAACAGGATCTGCATGGTGATGGCCGCCTCGTCAAGTTTCAAAATTAGGGACAAGGCGCGGCGGTACGTCTGGAGCTGGCGGCGGTGAAGGGCGGCGGCGGGCGCGAGGTCGGCCTCGCGCTGGATCCGGCTGCTTTTGAAGTCCATGACTTCTGCCCGCAGGGGCCGGCCGCCGGCATCCCGGAAGACGGTGACCCGGTCGAACGCGCCGCTGATCCAGGTGTTGCCATCGACGAGCTCGAAGCGCATTTCCCGCCACAGGCTGGCGGGGGTCGCCGGCCTGGCCAGCACCTGGCGCACATCGGGAGCGCTCATCAGGCGCCGGAACTGGGTCGCGGCATCGGCCCGGACGTCCTCCGGCACGGCCGTTTCGGGCTTCCAGGAGGAGAGGATGGCCTCCACATCGGCGTCCTCGCTCCACTCCACGCGGGACAGGTAGCCGTGGATCAGCGTGCCGAAGTCGAGAACGCCTCGGGATTCCGGCTTGAACAGCCAGTCCGCCTGGCGCGCCTCTCCGCCGCCGCGTGAAGGCTCGAGCCGCAGCAGCCGGGGCTGGAGGCCGGGGCTCGACGGGAAAGCCGCCCCGCCCGCCGCCGTTTGTTCCGGAGCGGGCCCGGTGAGGGGAATCGAATCGGCCCACGCCCACTCGCCTTCCTCCGCCAGCACGCGCAGGGGAACGCCGCCGGCCATGCGCCGGGTTCCCTCCTCCGATTCCGGCTGATCCGTCCCCAGCAGGCGCTGGGACATCAGGATGCCGGCGGACAGGCTCCGCTCGCCCTTCCTGTCTTTGCGGCCATAGCCCGTGATGGCGTAGAGGCCCTGGCGGGCCCGGGTCATGGCCACGTAAAGCACGCACAGGTTGGCGAAGGCGCTTTCCGCGGTCGCCTGCTCCAGCCTCTCCTTCAGCACCGGATCGGCCTGGCAGATAATCTTTCGCGGCATTTTGAGGATCCAGGGCTGCTCGCCGGTCATGCCGGAAACCAGGTCGAGCTGGCCGGGCTGGCGTAGATCGTCATTTTTCAAAAGAGGGACTAAGACGGCGTCGAATCCCAACCCCTTGGATTGGTGGACCGTCATGATACGGATGGCCCCCCCGGCGGTCTGTTCGCGCAATTCCTTGTTCTCAATCCGCGCGATCAGCTCGTCGGGGTCGCGGATCCCGTCGGTGTCGGCCGTGGCGGCCAGGTTCAGAAGGTCCTGCAGGCGTTTGGCGCCGAAGCGGTCCAGGGGGCCGGCCGCCGCCTCGAGGTGGCGGGCCCAGGTGCGGATCAAAGCGGTAAATCCCTCGTTCTGGATCTGTGCCTGCAGGAGTAGCGGCAGCCGGGCGCCGGCTTCGTCCACGACCGCCCTCAGCGGGCTCATTCGCAGGTGGACAAAGGCCAGCGTGTCGCCGGGATGGCCGGCTGTTTTCAAGAGGGAGCGCATCAGGGCCACGACGGGGTTGTCGGCCAGGCCCGCGGCGCCTTCGTTGACGATGGGGATCCGATCCTTGGCCAGCTCGCGGCGCAGCGCATCGGCGGCCGTCGTGCAGGCGTCATTCGTGGGAAGCAAAAGGGCCACGGAAAGGCTCCGGGCGACCGGATTCAACTCCCGGATCAGGCCGGCCGCGGCGCGGTACACGGCGTCGTCCTTCTCGTCGCCGTTTTCAAAAACAGGCTCGATCCAGGCGGCGCAGCCGGGCTTGTCAATGCGGCTGACGTGCGGCTTCCAGAGCTCCGCCCAGGAGGCGACGGTCCCGGGCGGCATGTCGAGCCCCTCAAGATCGGAGAACAGGCGGTTGACGAAAGCGAGGACGGGCTTGGTGGAGCGGAAGGATTCGCTGAGCGTTTCGAGATGAATGCCGTCCTTGTAGCGTTTCAGCAGCTCGCCGAACAGGCGCGAATTGCCGCCCCGCCAGCCATGGATGGCCTGTTTGACATCGCCGACGAAGAAAAAGGAGCGCTCGCCGCCGGTGTCCTGGATGATTTCGGAGGCCAGGTTGTCGAGGGTTTCCCATTGCAAATCGCTGGTGTCCTGAAACTCGTCGAGCAGCCAGTGATCGAGCCGGGCATCGAGCCGGTAATCGATATAGAGGCGGTCGGCTTCGCCGGCCTGGCGGCTGATCGCGCCCGCGCCCATGGGGTTGCGGGGGGTCAGCAGGTATTGCGCGTCGGTGAAGGTGAAGGCGCCGCGGCGGCGAATGGTTTCGTCATAGAGCCGGTGGAACTGCTGGAGCATGGAGCCGAGCCCCTGGGTCTGCTGCAGGCTGCGGATGAGCTCCTGCCGCACGAGATGGCCGAGAATCACCCGGATGGCTTGTCCCGTTTCTGCGTCAATGGGGATGGCCTGACGCCGGAACTCAACCTCGGCGCCGCCTTC
>CAXNFL010000138.1:0-5940 GCA_964201555.1 Kiritimatiellia bacterium | reverse complement strand
GAGACGAAACCCGCCATTTCCGAGCGGGGCCAGACGCTGCTCTCTCCATGGGCGCGGCCGAACGCCACGGCCGAGAGGTAGACGCGCCGGATGCCCGCCTTTTTGAGAGACTCCGCCACCTGGGGCCAGTCAGAAGGCGTTCGGCCGGCTCCGGGTTGGATCCAGACCGCGGCCGTTTCTGAAGTGGACGAGGGCGGAAGCGCGGAGGCTTTCTGGATGGCTTGCGCGTTTCGCAGCCGCTCGGATTCATCGATCAGCTGTTTCCATTCCTTGCGGGAAGCGAGAAGGTGGAGCGGCTTGATTTCGCCGGGAGCCATCACGGCCTCCGCCCGGGATAGCGCCGTTTTCCCGGCTTGTTCCCAGGCTTCCGGGGCGGCGGAGCCGATCCATTCCAGCAGCAACCGGGTTTTTGATGCAGCATCTTCGGGCTCAAGAATATGGGTCATCCAGTATCCGGCGGGGGAGCCCAGCCAGGCCGGTTCCTGGCGGCGTTCTCCGGAGGCGCTTTCCCACCACGCCAAGACGGCGGCCTTCGGGCTGTCGGGGTAGGCGGGAATCAGATTGGGCGATTCCTGAAACACGCGGGTCACGGGGCCAACCGGGGGGTCGAAGCGGAAGGCGCTCCAGTAAACCGGAGTGGGGGCGGCCAGGTAGGGGGAAAGGCGGAAGCCCATGCGACTGGCCAGTTCAGGACTGGCGCTGTAGCAGACGAGCAGCTTTCCCCCTTTTTTGATGACAGAGGCGAGGGCATTGATGAAAGGCGTGTGGGGCCTGGGGTTATAGGGAAGCAGCGCGAATCGGGTTTGACCGGGAGGAAGCTTCATCCACTCGTTTTCGGCGATCAGGGCGTGACCGATCCCGGCCTTGGATAGCCAGGTGGCTATCCGCGAGGACAGGGCGTCTGCGATGCTTTTTTCGCCAGCGGGAACGGAATCGTCGGCCCGGATGACAAACACGCGGTCCTTGATCGAGGCCAGGGCGGCCAGGCGAACGACGCATTCACCCTCGGCCCGTTTCCATAAGGCGAGCCGGACGGCATCGATCTGGCCCCAGCCGGCGGGGCCGCCTTCGGGGGTGAAGTTGACCGTGGTGAGGGAGAAGGGGCTCAGGCTGATTTCGGGTATGGGGAGCGTGGCGACATACCAGCCGGGTCCGCTTTTGAGGTAGACCGTCACGCCCCGGAGCAGTTCGGGCTTATCGCAGGACAGAGTCAGCTCAAGGCGGCTGGCGGGGTCGAAGTCGGGCGGCGGAGGCCCATCCCAGACGCAGCGATCGTTTTGAGGGGTGAACACGCATGGAAGCGCAACGACGCCGGCGGGTTCAATGCGGGGAGCGGGAGAGAGCTCAGCGGGCAGCCAGGCGGGGCGGGCAGGGGCGGAGGCTCCGGCCTGGGCAACGGTTGCTCTCAGCAGGAGGGGGAAAAACAGGAGGAAAATCGAAAACGGGCGATTACTCCCACTGGAAATCATCATTTTTCCCACCACGGGTCGCCTCGACATCCACGCCTCGGGCATCCAGCTGCCGAAAAATCTGGGCGTTTTTGACGGCTGCCGGCTTTGCTTCGGTTGCATGTTTTTCCGGGTTCAATGTGGGTGAAGGCGCGGGCTTTGAAAGGACTTCTTGCGGGGGCGGCCGATTTCCGACAGGCGTTCCGGAGTGAGGGTCATTCATCAGGATGGGGCCGGCCTTGGGCGTGGGCACGGCGTTTTGCCGTTTTCGACGCCAGGTGTTCATCAGCGCCACGATGGCGAAAAAGAGGCTTAGCACCAGGGCGATCAGGCCGGTGGTGCCGAACATGGCGGTAAAGTCGTTAAGTGGGTTCATGTCGTTTCCTGGGGAGCGGGGCCGGGGGCCTGGACGTCTTGGATCGCCTGAAGCACGACTTCCCGGGTGATGCGGGGGAGTCGGGCGGCCTGCCCGAGAAGCAGGGCGATGTCGCAGATGTTGTTGATGATGCGGGGCAACCCTTGGGATCCGTTGTAAACTTCAACGAGCGAGCTTTCTTCAAAAACCCAGATGTCGCCTCCGGCGACGTGAATGCGGTGCTGAATGTATTGAAAGGTTTGATTTTCATCGAGCGGTGCGAGTCGCCACAGGAGTTGGAGGCGTTGCTTGAGCGATTCGTGATTGGCAATGTCATCGGCCAGTTTGCTGTGGCCGGCGAGGATGACGGTAAAGGCGGGGAACTCGCCCTGGCCTTCCTTGGCGGGGACGCGGATGTTGGTGAGGAGGTGGATGAAATCGAAGGCATCGGGATCGCGAATCATTTGAGATTCGTCAATCATGAGGACGCCGTGGGTGAATGAGCCATGGGAGTTGTAGCAGAACTTCTGTACGGCGGTGAACGCCTCCGCCACGCTGGTCGGCGGGGTCCGGATCCCGAATTGATCGAGGATCTGGCGGGCGAGCACCATCACTCCCCCGGGCAGGGCGTCGAATCGGAAGAAGCGGGTTTGTGGCTGGTCCGCCATGTATTCGGTCAGCAGTTCGAGGACCATGGATTTTCCGACACCGAAGGGGCCGACGAGCACGCCCCCGAGTTTGCGGCTCTTGACCAGGTAGACCAGGCGGGCCAAGCCTTCGCGGTGTTGTTCGGAAAGGTAGGCGAAGCGGACATCCGTCAAGTTCTGGAACGGCTCGTTTTTAAGGTTCCAATATTCCAGATACATGAGTGCTGTTTCCTAGAAAGGGCGATTTAGCTTGCGGCGTTCGGGAATGGGGGTGACGCGGTCAAGCCCCGGCATGATCGAGCTGAACTTGATTGGTTTTCCGGCAGCGGGTCCGGTTTTGGGCGCTTCAGGAGGCGCGGGCGGAGTGGAGGGCGGTTCGGCGGGCGCCGCCGCAGGCGAGGAAACCGGCGCTGGAGCGGGTGTGGCCGCAGGGACAGAAAGGGGCGGCAAGGGGGCGGCGGCAATCAGGCCGCTGCCCCGGGCGATTCGATACGGGGTTCCGCCGGCAATGCGGTTTTCGCCCAGATACTTGGAGACGATCCACATGGGATTGGGGTTGTTAGGCTCGCGCGCCAGCGTCACGGACACCGGGACGAGGTTTTCGAGCGTATTCTTGACCCGGAAGGCGAGCGGCGAAACGGGCTTGGGGAGCGTCATGACGGTCGTCACCTGCATCCGGTCGAAGGCCCGGACGAAGGAAAAAAGATGTTCATCGAGCCGCTGGTGCTCGCGGATGCAGACCCAGGGCAGGACGGTGTCCAGTACGACGCGCTGGACGGCCTGGGTGTGGATCATTTCCTCGAGTTGCAGAAACCCTTCCGGGGGCAGGACGATGTTCCACTCCTTATCCCGGCCCGGCACATACTGGTTGTATTCAAGCACGATCAGCCGGCCGGCATCGATGGCCTGGGAGATGGGGAACCCGAGCGATTCGGCGAAGATGACCAGATCATTGGCCCGCCAGGCGGACAGCAGCAGGCAGCGTTCGTCCTGAAGGATGCCCTGCATGACGAACTGGAGGGCGAAAACGGTTTTCCCGGTACCGGAGCGGCCGCAGAGGATCATGGGCCTGTGGCGATACGTGCCGCCATAGCGTTCATCGAAGAACGTGACGCCCGTTAAAGTTTTATCAATCATGAAGGCTCCGTATCGCGAAGGCGCTACTTCCCTAAACGCTCAAGAACGTCGCGAATGAATCCCATTTCGAAGGGTTTGGTCAGAAACTCCGTCACGCCGATGGCATTACAGTCCGCGACCGTTTCATTGTCGCCTTTACCGGAGATGACCACAATCGGACAGTCGGGCCGTTTTTCGCGGATTTGCCGGATCAGGTCGATGCCGAAGGGTGTGCCAGGCATAAAGAGGTCGGAAATCACGAGATTAATGTCAGGATTCCCGACGCGGGAGAGGCCTTCTTTTCCATCCGCAGCGAGTTCCACCTGATATCCGAGTCGAACCAGAAGGCAGTCAAAGTAGCGTCGGACGTTTTCATCGTCATCGATTACAAGAATTTTTCGCATAAAACCCCTAGTTTGACGCCCGAATCATCTTAGCTCAGTCCGTTAAATATAATAAATAAGTCCGTCTTGATCAATCTCTCTTTTTTTGGTTACTATAAGGTTTAGTTTAATGGGTGGGATAGGCAGTTTGTTCAAGCCTATTATAAACAGGGCAACCAATGGCTGAAATGGACGTGGCGGACTGGCGGTCGCAGTTAGCGGCGCATGAGGGAGGGGTGATTCCCGACGAATCCCCGTCTCAGTGGCATGGGCTAAAATGTCACTGTTCGCATTGCCATATTTCGGTCAATGTCGTGGCAACGCCTCCGCCTTCCGTCTGTCCGTATTGCCGGGCCGCCCTGGTCCGGATTCCATTCGATCTTCCGCCGGTCCTGCCATCCTTGGCGGATACGAATCATGCGGAGCGGTATGGCCGGCTATACCGGATGCCAAGCCGCCTGCTGATTATCGCGGCCTCGGGCATCGGCACCCTGCTGCTGGCCTGGGCCGTGTTTGTGCAGGTGACCAATGTGGAGAACTATTGGTATGCGCCGCTGGTGAATCTGTATTCGCTGGTGGCGGGCATCTTCATTCTTTCCCGCTTCATTGTGGCCGCCTTGTACCAGGCCCCCGCGGACACGGGGCTTGAGCCGACGATCAGCGTGATTGTGCCCTGCATGAACGAGGGGCGGGATATCGGCCGGGCCCTGGACCAGATTTTCGCCTCCGGCTACCCGGAAGCCAAGCTGGAGGTGGTGGCGGTCAATGATGGTTCGACCGACAACACGCTCTCGGAGATGCTCAAGGTGCAGAGCCGGCACCCCAATCTGGTGGTGGTGGATTTTGAGAAGAACAGGGGGTTGTGCCATGGGTGGGCGGTGGCGACGCTGATGTCGCGCGGCGAAATCCTGGTTTGCGTGGATTCGGACACCTTTGTCTTTCCAGGCTCGCTTCGAAAGCTGGTGCAGGGTTTTGCGGATCCGTCGGTGGGCGGCATCTCGGGGCACTGCGATGTCGAGAACACCGACGTCAACATGCTCACCCGCATGCAGGACGTGCGTTACTTTTTCTCCTACAAAATCATGAAGGCGGCTGAAAGCGTGCATGGGTGCGTGAGCTGTCTGCCGGGCTGTTTTTCGGCGTATCGCCGGGTGTGCGTGCTCCACGTGCTGGATGAGTGGCTGAACGCCAAGGTCTGGGGCGAGTACGGGAACTTCGCGGATGACCGGAGCCTGACCAACCTGGTGTTGCGGGATTACAAGATTTTGTATGACGATGAGGCCCTGGCAACGACCTCGGCTCCCGAAAAGTGGAGCGTGTATGTCCGCCAGCAGGCGCGCTGGATGCGCTCCTATCTCCGGGAAATCATCAAGACATCCCGGTTCATGTGGAAGAAGCATCCCTTGCCTTCCCTTTCCTGGTACATCATGATGTTCCTGCCGCTGACGGAACCTTTCGTCATCACCCAGGCGCTGGTCATCGCCCCGCTGATGAGCTCGGCCATCACCCTTTCCTATGTCATCGGCGTGATGGCCATCACCATGGTGTGGACGCTGCATTTTCTCCAGAAAACGGGCCGGCGTCACTGGTGGACCGGGTTTGTGTTCACCCTGACGTATATCGGATTTTTCGGTTGGCAGATTTACTGGGCATTGGCGACATTAAAAGGCAAAAAGTGGGGCACCCGATGAACTTACCCGAACCGCCCGAGCGGACGACCAATACCGGCCAAAAACGCGATCGCCCTTCCAAGCTGGGCTTGAATCAGGCCTGGCTGATTTTCCTGGCCGGCGCGTTGCTGCTGATGGCCCTCTGGGCGCCGGTGAAGGGCTTGATTAGCCGTGGCCTGTATCAGCCCAAGGCTCCGTTTGGGCCCATCGATGCCTCCTCTTTTGTGGCCCTCGCCTATGGGGGCGTCTCGGACCGGTCCAACGAAGTTTCTCCCGCGCAGTTCGATGCCCAGTTGAAACTCTTGCGGCTGAACGGGTACG
>CAXNFL010000137.1:0-5965 GCA_964201555.1 Kiritimatiellia bacterium | reverse complement strand
CAGCATGATCAGCCCGATGGGATGAGGCAGGAAGAAGAGGGACTGGCGGAGGAAGAGGAGCGCGGCCATCACGACGCCCCCGAAGATCACCCACCCGGCTTCGGCCGGTGCGGGCATCGGCGGCGTTTTGGTCATCGTGGCTATTTTCTCGAAGAGGCTCTTCGGGAATGAGGTGTAGAACCACCCCGACATCTGGTCGGCCCCCTTGGAGTAAGAGAGGATGACGGCCGTCACGAGGGAGACGATCACGGCAGCGACAATGGCCACCGCCATCAGCGTGTGGAATCGGGCGCGGGAGAGCCTGAGGTCATCGCGCACCTTGAGGCTGTTGGCGATGGCCGGGGCAATGAAGGTTTTGATATCGAGAAACAGGATGGAATAGTAAACCATGAGGGGGGCGAAGACGGACGGAGCGGTGGAGGCCTGGGCCATCCCGGTGAAGGATCGGATGAAATGGAACGGGCTGACCCAGGCCTGGAAGCCGAGCAGGCCGCCCTCGGTCACGGCCCTCACGAGGCCGATCGTGATGACCAGGATGATGAAGAGGCAGAAAAGGGTGTGCCAGAGGTTTGCGCCGAGGCCCTGCCACAGGATGAGGGCGATTCCGACGAAAGACGAGAGGAACAGGACGGACGAGTAGCGCAATTCCTTGCGCTCATCGGGCGCCAGGTCGCGCGTCACGTTCGGCATGAAGGCGCACAGCAGGTAGCGACGGCACTTCCAGAGCACGACCGAGGCGAAGACAATCAGCGCGCCGCCGCCTTCGGCCGTCCGGAAGTTGAAGGTGTACCACCATTCCTCGGGGAACGATTTTTCGCTCACGCCGAGGTTCATGCTCACCATGATCAGCAGCTGGGCCATGTAGAGGATGCTGAAGAACCAGAGGGAGAAGGAGACCTTGGTGGGAATCAGGAACGTCAGGCCGATCATGGTGAAGAAGACGGCCGACTTGGCGCTGGGCAGCAGTCCCTGAAGCGGCGTGTTGGTGATGTAGGCGTTCCATTTGCCCTGCAGGTCAAGCTGGGTCAGCCCGGGCACCGTTCCCGTCTGGCAGAGGATGTTCCACCCGAGGGTGAAACCGGAAATGGCAAAGCCCGTCCAGAACAAGCCGGATCGGAAGATTTCGGGAACCCAGCCGCCCGGCGAATCATTGTGGCCCGCGAGCATTTCGGGGAGCTCGGCCAGCGGATAGATGAGCTTTTCATTGTAGGCCCACTGGCGGAAGATCAGGACGTTGAACGTGAGCAGCATCAGGTATGACAGCAGGATGAGCGAGCCCCACCGCCAGAACGGGCCGATCCAGTCGGTCCACGGCACATCGCCGAGGAGGTAGCGGGAGAAGGTGGCGTCAATGGACGGGAACTGGAAGCGCACCGCCTTGATGGCCGCGCGCGACTCTCCGGCCGTCCGCGTGGCGAGACCGCCGCGGATCTGGGTCAGGTCGGCCAGCAGGAAGCCCACGTTGCGGGTCACTTCGAGATGACGGGCGGCCAATTCCCGGCGGCCGGTTTTCTTGACCGCATTCTTTTTGAGTTTTTTACGGTCCGAGTTGAGATCCGTGATGCGGGAGTCGATCGCCTTGATTTCGAGGCCGAAGGCGCTCCGTCGTTCCTGGTTCAGGCGGGCGATTTCCTTTTCGGTCTCAGTCAGCGTCTGATTGACGCGCTTCTCATCGGCGGACACCTGCTGGAGACGGAGTTCGAAGGGGGCGGCATCGGAGATCGTTTGCAGCGAGGCAATCGCCTGCGCCAGATCGGTGTCGACCGTTTTCTGCATAGCGGACGGGGGGGGCGAGGCGGGATCGGCTATTTTCAACTCGGCCATGGCCGAGCGGATATTGGAAAGGGCTCGGCGGCCGATGGCAAGCCGCTTCAGGCGCGCGGTGTAGCTGGCGAAGTCATCTTCACCCGAGATCGGGATGAACCCTGGAAAGGCCCGGAGTGAGGATGGAAGGCCGCGGCGGAAAGTTTCCACCTTGGCATTGGCCTCGGCTTCGAGGGCCGCCAGCGCGGCCTTATTCTGCTCCACGACCTCGCGTTCCACGTTCTGGCGATTCTTGTAAAAGGCGGCCGCGTCCGCCGGTGCGGGGGGGGCGTCAGGCGGGGCCATCCGCGTCCACGCCGCCTTGGCCTGAAGGGTGGATTGCCCGGCGGCCGTCAGATCCTTTTGGATGGAGGCGATTTCGATGTCACGCTCGGCATCGGCGGGCTTGGCCTGAACGGCCGCCAACTTGGCGCGAAAGGCCTCTTCACGGGCGGTGGATCGCTGGATGCGATCAGAGGCGTCGAAGAGGGTCTGGGCCGTTTCGACCCGGGCAAGGGCCTTCTGGAACTCGCCGGCCCGCTTCTGGATGCCGGGGACGGAGACGAAGTAAGACTCGTTGATGAACGGTTCGACGTAGCGGTTCCATTCCGTCTGGTCATTGTTCCAGTGGCGGCTGAAAAGGCTGCCGACGACGGGAACGAGCTGGTCGGTCAGGCCGAAGGTGGAGATGCCGGCGGAGACGAGCCCCATGGTGAAGATGACGAGCGTCTCGGCGACGGAGAACGGGCGGATGAACTTGATGAGCCGGCAGATCGGGTTGATCAGCAGCACCATGAAGATCAGCAGCACGTAGGGGAGCACGGGGATCTGAACGGCGGTGTTGTAGATGGCCAGGCGGTTGCCGAAGTAGACCGTGAGAATGGCGAACAGGATCGTGAAGATCAGTCCGAGCGTGAAAGCACGTCCGGTGATGCGGTTGGGCGAATCGTTCATGGACAAAGGGTCCTCCTAGAAGAGCAGCGGCGCCATCATTTTGGTTAGAATTGTGAAGGCCACGGCGACCATGGCGATGAGTCCCATGCCGCAGGAAAAGCCGGCCATCAGCACGGGTGCGAACTTCAGCCATTGATCTCCCATGCGGCGGCGGATGTAGAAATGGCCCACGATGGCGCCCGCGATCTGCATGACGAGGATGCCCGGGAAGCTTTCGCCGAGTCCGCGGACGAGGCCGAAGATGATGAGCGTGGGGAGGCTGAAAATGGAGAGCAGGACGAAGCCGCCGATGCCCGAGGCGATGCCGGCGCCGAACCACTTCCATTTCCAGGCTTCCATGAAGAGCGAGCCGCCTTCCATGGTGGAACTGTAGGTGAGCGAGGCAGTCTTGGCCTGCAGATCCCACATCTGCTGGGCGAAGGGATAGGCTTCGGACGGGATGGGCGCCATCTGCCAGAGCACCTGGGAGAAGATGATCGAGGCGATGATGATGATGGGGATGACAACGGCCTGGGTCTTGATCTGGCTGATGATCTTGGTGCCGCAGAGCTCCATGACGCGGAACTCCTTGGCCGCGAAGCCGTAATTCGGGATGGGGGCGGGGGCGAACCAGATGCGGACGCCGCGGTAGCCGCTCAGGATGTAGGTGGCCTCGCGGATGAGCGGCATTGAAATCGACTGGCCGCAGAGCCCCTCCAGCTTGGCGGAGGCATACGAGATCAGGGGCGTGTAGACAACCGCGTAGAAGACGAAAAAGGGCCACGGGAAGCCGGGGACGAGCCAGCAGGAGAGGCTGATCCAGAACGCGCTCGTGCACAGGTAAATGGCCATCGAGATGAAGACCGAGAAGTCGCCGCGCTTGACATTGTTGGTCGCAAAGCGATGCCAGGCGCTTTCCTCGACCGGGACCAGTTCGCCGGGCGTCCGGTTCAGGCGCTCGCGACGCTTTTCGAGAAGCGTTTCGACGATTTTCCAGAAGCTGATCAACGTGACGGCGATGGTCAGCCCCACGGAGAAGGAGAGGTAGAAATCGACCGAATTGCTGTACGCCGTATCGATGAATCCCATCTGTGCGGTCCAACTGGTCAGGATGCCGCGGGCGTGCAGGATGGGGTTCAGGATGAAGGTCATCACCAGTCCAATAGCTCCGCCGACCACGGCCCAGAACGGCATGACGGTGCCGAGCAGGAAGGCGCCGATGTCGAAGGTCAGGTTGAGCGGCGTGGCCGGGAAGAAACGTCCGACCTGTTCGGTGAAATCGATCCAGGGGATGGGGATGAGTCGGATGGGCTTGGCCAGGATGGCGCCGGTTACCGCGGGGACGCCAATATAGATGGCGCCGAACAGGAGCCCCATCATGCCGCCGATGGAGAACCACCGCCACCTCCACCGTTCCTTGTTTTCCTTTGTTTCGGTAAGGGCCATGATGCCGGAGGCGTCCACGGGAGCGAAGGGGAACGGCAGCTTCTCCACGTCGTTTGTGATGCGGTAGAGAACGTAGCCCAGGCCGTAGTGGTCGATTTTTCCGATGATCACGCCGATGGACGACAGAAGGATCGGCGCGAGCCAGGCCCGAGTGAAAAAGGTTCGGCCCGCCGCATCGATCGTTTCGGCGGGAGGGGCGAACCAGGCCGGGATATCCTGGGCCACGCCCATGGCGCGGGCGTACTCCGACTGGACGTAGTATTGGTTCCAGAGCAGCCCCTGGAAGGGCGAGGCCAGCGTCAGCCCCGCCATGTAAAACAGGATGTAGACCTCCTGCATCTTGAGGTCCTTCAGGGACCGGCGGGCGATCTCGGCAAAGATGATGATCGTGACCCAGCGGGCGGCGGCGCCGATGTGGGCTCCGCTGCCCGCGAACAGGGCCAGGTACATCGAGGCCGGCATCATGACGAAGCCCAGGAAAAGCGCGCCTACCGCGGTTTTCCAGGTGAACCCGTCCTCATAGACGTCCGGAGGCGTCATGAGGTTCCGGTACCGATCCATTTCAAGTTTTTCCAATCGAGACATAGAAGCAGGCCCTCTCTCTGCGGCTAGGCGAACGATTCCTGACCCTTGCGGATGAAGAGCTCATGCTGCCCGGCATCCAGGTTGCGCCACTGGAGCATATGCTTGCGCAGCTTCTCCAGGCAGGGTTTATTGGTGCTGATCCAATTCGAATCCTGGCCCGATACGCGGACCGTGGTCATCGTGATGCGGAAGGCCTGGACGAGTTCGTCGTACTCCGCCTGAAAACTCATTTTCTGGGTGACGCCCAGGTCGAAGGGGGCCAGCGCCACGTTGTAGGCGAGAATATAGACCGGCCTTCCCTGCGCATCGGTCGCCGTCGTCTTGCGCTCGAGGTCGGCGATCAGTTCGCCCGTGGAGGCTTCCGAGTACTGTCCGAAATATTCCTCGAGGTAACGCATGATGCCGGGAAGCAGGGCCGTCTGGTAGATGAAGGGGAAGATAACCTGCATGGTGGTGCCGTCGTTCGGCGGCATCGACCACTTGCGCTTGCCGGAGGGAACCGCCGCCTGGGTGGCGACGGAGGCCGGATAGAGCGTGGAGAGCAGCACGATCGAGATGGTGAACAGGATCACATAGGCCACGCTCAGCGAGGAGAAGTTGAGGTTGATGTCGCTGACGAGCCCGAACTTGTTCAGTCCCAGGCTGAGGAACTGGCCGATCAGATAGCCGCCCACCGAGCCGATGACGCTGTACACGAATGATTCGGCCAGGAAGAAGAGGCCGATGTGGGTGGGGTTCAGGCCGACGGCGTTATAGACGGCGATCTCCTTCTTCCGCTCGAAGACGGAGCCGAGCATGGTGTTCAGGATAATCGTGCTGGCGATCAGCAGCGGCACGATCAGCATGGAGAGCCCGCCGATCGAGGTGCGATAGCCGGATCCGATGAAGTAGACGCCGGGCTTGGTTGCCTTGCCCTTTTCCTGGTCGCCCACCGTGAAGGTTTCCCGGCTGGCGATGTAGAACTTGGCCGCGGTCGCGGTGAGCAGGGAGGTGACGGACTCCCAGATGGTTTTTTCGTTGCGCAGGCGGATGGACAGGCTGTAGGGAGTGGCTCCGATTTTGCGGGATGTCTGGCTGGGCATCAGGAGCAGGGCGGAGGTGTCGGTATAAAACACCCCGGCTTCATCCATCTCCTCTTCCGACACGGTGGCAATATCGTCCGCCGACATGGAGGCGGATTGGGCCACCAGGTCCTTAA
>CAXNFL010000136.1:0-5998 GCA_964201555.1 Kiritimatiellia bacterium | reverse complement strand
AGCTCGGGGAATCCATCTGCGCGGACATCCGGAAACGAAAGAAGCCGGCCATGGAGTTCCCGATCCGCTCCCTGGCCAACGTGCGCTACGACCCGAAGACCGGCTTCTTCGAAATGCTGGGGCGCACCGCCGTGCGAACCCTGAGCACGAACACGGTCAAGACCTTCGCCCAGTCGATCCGGCTCCTGGCCACGACCAAGACGGACCTGCTCGACAAGAACGACATCGCCGGCAAGCGCGAAGTCTACTACAACAGCAAGAGCTGGGGCGAATGCCGGTTCGACGAGCAGCCGGAAAGCGACTCGCTGCTCGACGACATCGAGGCCATGCTGGGAGTGAACCGCGAGCTGCTGGGCTACATCCCGGAAGAGCGCGGCGGCGACGTGACCGGCCCCCTGACGGTCATCGACCAGGATCCGGTGCGCGGCACGCCGATCCGGATCGACTGCGCGCGGCTGGGCTCCGGCGCCTGGAGCATCCCCTCGCGGGTCGAGCATCTGCGCTTCGAAAGCAAGGCGGCCTTCATCCTGGTCATCGAGACCGCGTCCCTGTTCCAGCGCCTTGTCCACCACCGCTATTTCGAAAAGGCCAAGTGCATCCTGATTTCAATGAGCGGGGTCCCCACCCGCGCCTGCCGCCGGTTCATCCGCCGGCTGGCCGATGACCGGAAGCTCCCGGTCCTGGTGTTCACCGACGGCGACCCCTATGGCTACTGCAACATCTACCGCACGCTGAAGGTCGGGTCCGGCCAGGCGGCGCACATCAACAGCTTCTTCTGCGTGCCCCAGGCCCATTACCTGGGCGTGACGCCGTGGGACATCAAGGAGTTCCACCTGGAGGACGCCACGCACCCGCTGGAAGAGGTGGACATCAAGCGGGCCAAGGATGCGCTGAAGAACGACCCCTTCATCCGCCACCACAAGGAGTGGCAGGACGCCCTGAACCTGATGATCAAGCTCGGCGTCCGCATCGAGCAGCAGGCTTTTGCCAAGCACGGCCTGAACTACGTGCTGGAGGAGTATCTGCCCCGCAAGCTCAAGAAGGGCGTCTACCTGCCATGATCAAGCGGCTCCGGGTGGCCTGTGCGGTCATGGCCGAAAACGGTCGCCTCTTCGCGGCGCGGCGCGGTCCTTCCGGCCGCCACGCGGGCCTGTGGGAACTGCCCGGAGGAAAACTGGAGGAAGGGGAAAGCCCCTCCGCCTGCCTGGTGCGCGAATTGCGGGAGGAGCTGGGGCTGGAGGTGCTCGCGCTTGAGGAGTGGGAGCCGAGCCGGCACGATGAACCGGGCTTCAGCCTGGAGCTGATTCCGGTGCGGTGCCGCCGGACGGGCGGGCGGATGGCCCCCTCGGAGCATGAGGAAACCGGGTGGTTCGAACCGGCGCAATTGAAGGCCCTGGCCTGGTCCCCGGCGGACGTGCCGGTGGTGGAGCGCTGGCTGCGGGAGCAGGCGCTATAAAATCTCGATCTTGACGTCGTCCGTCGCGGCGGCCGAGACCGCCTGCGCTTCCTCGGTTTTCTTATAGGTCGGCAGGTACCGGTAGTAGACTTCCAGTGTCAGCGTCGCCAATGTCGTGCAGTAGACCGGTCCGCCGTGGTCGCCCTTGGGCCAGTAGCCGCAGCCATCGTCTTCGCGGATCTGAGCGTCGACATACAGCTTGTTGAACATGGTGTTCCAGGCATTCCACGTGCCTTCACCCGCCTGGAACTTCGCCTGCGTGACATAATAGTACCCGTAAACCAGGGCGGCGGTGCCCGTGCCCGGGGGCCAGACGCAGGTTTGCGCCTCCAGGCAGACAAGGCCCTGCTTGGCTTCCGCATCCTTGGCATGTCCCAGCAGCTGGAGACAAAGGGTGCCCACGCCGGTCATGGTCCAGCGGCCTCCGGTGAGCGAGGGCTTTCCGGGCGTCCCCTGATAAACGAAACCGGAGCCGTTCTGGGCGTAGGCCTGCGTCTTCAAAAAGGAGATCGCCTTATTAACGGCCTCCTTCAACTGAGGATGGGTGGACCCGGCCATGGTGGCGGCCTTCAGCGCCTGCACATTCCAGCCCGCCACGGAGAGGTCGAACCGATCGGCCTTGGCGTACCCATAATGAAAGCCGCCCTCCTTCTGCTGGCCGTCGATCAGGAACGAGACGGCCTTCTCCATGGAGTCCTTGACCGCCATGATCTTGGTGAGCGCATAGGCTTCCGAAATGGCGTACGCGCAGATGCCGTGTGTATACGGGCTCGAGCTGAACATCCCCTTCGGGCTCTTCGCCTGCACCTCGATCAGGAACCGGATCGCCTTTTCAACCGTGGGCCCGAACTCCTCGGACTGGGGCGTTTCGCCGTGGGCCAGGTAAGCCAGGAGCGCCAGGCCGGTCATGGCGACGGGATCCACATCGCCCTTCCATGAGCCGCCGGGGTCCTGTTTCTTTTTCAGCCAGCGCAGGGCGCGCAGCACGGCGTCTTCCCCGCGGCCCGTCCCGCGATAGGCCTTCATGGCGCCCTGGCGGGCCGTGGAGGACATGCGGTTGCCATAAAGATTCTTGATGATCAGCGGGCTCTTGGTCAGCATCGGCACGGGGGCGGTCAGCTCCACCGTGTTTTCGCTGACAACAGGGGCTTCGGAGGGCGGTGCCTCCATCGGCACGTCGCTGAAGTTCTGCATGTTGTCAATGGGAGGCGGCTCCATCGGCTGGATGTCGATCTCCTTCATGAGATCCTTGATGTCTTCCAGCTTCACCGTCTCGGTCTCCATCACGGTGACCTCCACCGAGCGGGACTGCGAGATGGTTTTGCGGGCCACAAAGGTGAACAGGGCGCCCAGCACGCTCAAGCACAGGAGCAGGGCAATGGTGGAGGGGCCGAAAATGCGGGTAATCGCCATCATGGCCAGCTTATACTCGCCGGACTCCTTCGGAGCGGCCACCCCGCGGATAATGCGCTTATAATCAAAAAGAGAATATTCTGTCAGAATGTTGTCGGTTTCGGAAGCCATGCCACTTCCCTTCATTGGTGAAGAACGATCCGTTTTAAATCGCCGTCATCTTTTTAAGACTAGCAAAATAATCCGGTTTAAGCCACAAATTATTGGATGGATTGGCGGCCGCGAGTGATGTTACTGTTTGGCGCCAACAGGCGAGAGGATCACGGGATGAGCAAGGCGTATCTGGGCATCGATATCGGGGGCACGGGCGTCAAGGTGGGCGTCTTCGATGAAAAGGGCCGGTTGCTGGCCGCGGCCAAGCGGGGATATACCCCCCGGACGGACGGAGCCGGGCGGGCGGAAATCGCCATCACGGTGATCGAAGACGGCGCCCGGGAGGCGGTTCGGGAGGCGGTGGCGGCCGCGGGGGCGCCGATCCGCGCCCTGGCCGTGGTCAGCCAGGGGCAGACCTTTGTATCGCTGGACGCGTCCGGGCAGCCCCTGCATCCGGCCATCCTCTGGTACGACAGCCGGGCGGCGGCCCAGGCGCAGGCTCTCAAACAAGCGCTGGCCGCGAAGCCGGGGGGGCCCCATCCGGGCATGGATGCGATCGCCTCGGCCCCGAAAATCCTCTGGCTCCGGGAGCATGAACCCGAGGTGATGGCCCGGGCGAAACGGCATCTTCTTCTGCCGGACTTCATCACGTTCCGTCTCACGGGACGGCCCGTAACCGACCCGCAGACCGCCGCCTCGACGGGGCTGACCCTGGGCGGAACCGATTACCACGGCCCTGCGCTGGAGGTGGCCGGGATCCCGCGAAGCAGCCTGGCCGACATTGTTCCCTCGGGCCGGATGGCGGGCATGGTTTCGGCGGAGGCGGCCGCGGCCTGGGGCCTCGCCCCCGGGACAGGCGTGGCGGCGGGCACAAACGATCAATATGCCGGCGCCATGGGCGCGGGACTCTACCGCCCCGGCCTGCTTTCGGTGGCCACCGGCACCTGCCTGGCGCTGGTCACCCTGACCCGCAAAGACCCTCGTCCGCTGCCCGCCGGCCTCTGGGGGAGCGACTTCCCCATCCCGGGGCTGTTTTTCGTGTTGGCCTACTCAAAAACGGCCGGCGTGGCGCTGGAGTGGTTCCAGCGCGTGCTGGCGCCGGGCGTGGACATGCGGACCTTGGATGCGGAGGCGGCGCAATCGCCCGCCGGCAGCCGGGGCATCACCGCCTGTCCGCATTTTGACGGCATGGTTTCGCCGGCGCCCGACAGCCGGGTCCGCGGCCTGTTCGCGGGACTTGGGCTGCACCACACGCGCGGCGACCTGTTCCGGAGCCTGCTCGAGTCGCTGGCCTTCGCGTTGCGCGAAAATGTGGCTCATATCCGCAACCAGGGCTACCCGATTGAAGAGATCCGCTCCATCGGCGGGGCGGCCAGGAGCGATCTCTGGCTCCAGATGCAGGCGGATGTGACGGGACTTCCGGTGTGTCGGCCGCGGAACACGGAGGCGGCCACCCTGGGCGCCGCCATGCTGGCGGCCTCCGGGGCGGGCGACTTCACCGGCCTGGCCACCAGCGTGGAGGCGCTTTACCAGCCGGGCGATCGGTTCGACCCGGATTCCGCCCGGGCGGCGCCGTATGAGGAATCGTTCCAGCGCTACCGCTCCCTGCTGAAGGCGGCCCGGTTCGACGGTTAAAATGACATGTTCTTTTGGCACGGCATGTGCTAGTGTTAATCTCGTTCAACGGGGAATTTCACTATGCCGAATGGATCTCGCCTCACCAACATCCTGTTGCGCCTGCAAGCCATCACCCCCGAGCTGATGGAAAAGGCGGAAAAGGATGCCTCCATCAAGGGCTTCCGCCTGGAGAAATACTTAATCGAGCAGAAGCTGGTTTCGAGTCCGTTGATGACGCTGGCCGTGGCCGAGTACCTCAATATCCGTCCCATCCGGCTGGGCCGGTTCACGCCCGACCCCGACCTGCTGGCGACGATGCCCAAGGATTTCATCTCGCAGCACCTCGTGATCCCGGTGGCAAAAACAGGCAAGAACCTCACACTGGCGCTGGGCGATCCGTTCGACATCGTGGCCGTGGAAGAGCTGCACGATGTCATGGGCCTCGACATCACCCCCCTGGTGGCCAGCGAGCAGGAAATCCAGGATCTGCTGCTCAAGCTCAACCAGCCCAAAAGCAATATCGGGCTCGAAGAGGTGATGTCCAAGGTCGGCGACAACGATGTCGAAGTCGGCCAGGAGAAGCAGGACGATGTCAGCCTCGAGGAAATGCTCGAAAGCGCGGGCGGCGCCCCCGTCATCCGCATGGTGAACATGATCCTGGTGGAGGCGCTGCGGACGCGGGCGAGCGATATCCACATCGAGCCGATGGAGCGCTCCCTGCGCTTGCGCTACCGCATCGACGGAAGCATGACCGAGCGGCCGAGCCCGCCCAAAAGCTACCAGCCGGCCATCATCTCGCGCATCAAGATCATGGCCAGCCTGAACATCGCCGAACGGCGGCTGCCGCAGGACGGGCGCTTCAAGATCAAGGCCCTGGGGAAGGAAGTCGACATGCGCATCAGCGTGCTGCCGACCGTGCATGGCGAGAAGGTCGTGATGCGCGTCCTGGACAAGAGCTCGCTGATGCCCAACCTGACCGCCCTGGGACTGGACGAGCAGGCCTTCAAGGGCATGAGCTATGCGATCAACCAGCCCCACGGCATCATCCTGGTGACGGGCCCAACCGGCTCCGGCAAGACCACTACGTTGTACGCCGCTTTGCAGAAGCTCGACACCCGGCGCCAGAACATCATGACGGTGGAAGACCCCATCGAGTACGAACTGGCCGGCGTGGGGCAAACGCAGGTCAATGCCAAGATCGACCTCGACTTTGCCAAGGCCTTGCGCGCCATCCTGCGCCAGGACCCGGACGTGATCATGATCGGTGAAATCCGGGATTTGGAGACGGCCCAGATTGCCATCCAGGCCTCCCTCACCGGTCACCTCGTGCTGGCCACGCTGCACACCAATGACGCGGCCAGCGCCGTGACACGGCTGACCGACATGGGCATCGAGCCCTTCCTGCTGAGTTCTTCGCTG
>CAXNFL010000135.1:0-6003 GCA_964201555.1 Kiritimatiellia bacterium | reverse complement strand
AGCAGCCGCAGCAGCAGGAACACCAGGCAGGTGACCGCGAGGTGGAGGGCCACATTGGTGGCGTGATAGGCCCACGGCTTACCGCCGGCCAGCCACGTGTCGGTCATGTACGAGAGGGTCACCAGGGGGCGGTAATAGCGGCCGCCCTGGGTAACGGGCGCGAAATAGTGGCGGGTCAGGGCCTGCGCGGTGTTGGCGGGCTGGCGGAGGAACTCCACCTGGTCCCGGATCAGCACATTGTCGTCGTAGCAGACGAAGTCGAAGTAGAGCGAAGGGCCGAAAAGGACGCAAACGACCAAAGCCAGCCAGGCATAGGGGCGCCAGCCGCGCAGGAAGAGGCTCATTTAGGGGGCGCCTCGGCGGGCGGCAGCACGCCCTCGTTCACCAGGGTGGCGTCATCTTCGGGTGTCAGGGGAATGGGGAGGGGCGGGCCCTTGTTGCCGCCGGCGCGGATCAGGTCGAGATTGATTTTGCGGTAGTATTCGTTCATTTCCTCGTTGTTCTTGAAGTGGGGGTGATTGGTGGCCAGGTTGGAGGAGACGACGGGTTCCGGGGCAGGCGGGCTGGCGTTGCGTTGGCCCATGCGGGCCTTGGCCATTTCGCGGAAGCGCTGGCGGCGGGAGATTTCGCCGGTGGGATCGGTGGGCGAGGCGCCGGGCTTGGTGAAGCCGCGGTTCATGATCAGCCATTCCTCCTGGTCGCCCTTGCGGATCAGGGCGCGGTCGCCCTGGAAGTCGGCGTCCACCAGCTTGATGCCGTCCTCCTCCTCGCCCAGCGAGAGGAAGTAGGTTTTCTTGCCGGAGGCCTCCACGAGGCCGGCGCGGCCGGCGCCCTTCTGCTCGCCCATTTCCAGGGCCACCAGGCGCAGGGAGGCGGAGAGGGCGGGTTGGTCGGGATTGGCCGCGCCGCCCCCGGCGGAGGCGCCGGCGGCGGCGATATCGCCGAAGGGCTTGCGGTCGAGGATGGATTGGTAACGGCTGAAATCCGCTGGCTGATTCGGCTCCGCCTGCAGGGCAAGGGCGATAAAAAGGAATCCCAGCGACTGTATCATGGTTCAATTGTAGTGGAAAAGAGGTGGCAAAAAAAGGGTTTTTTGCTTGGGCACAACAGTGCAAGACGGCCGCACACAGTGCGGCCCCACACAGACCCTGGCGCAACGCGTGTGGCGCCGCACGGTGTGCGGCGGTTCTCAGGTAACCGGGACGAGGGCGTCCCGGCTCCAAATCATGTTCAAAATTGTAATCAAACCGCTGAACCCCTGAACCGCTGAACCCCTGAACCGTTGAACCCCTGAACCCCTGTCAGGGCTTGCCCCTTGCTGGGAAGACTTGTATGCTTCCTGCCATGAACAAACGGGGGCTGGCAGTTGCGGCGGGCGGCGCCTTATTCCTGGGATCGGCGCTCCTTTTCAATGTTCAGCCGATGACCGGGCGGCTCCTGCTCCCGCGATTCGGCGGCAGCGCCGCCGTCTGGACGGCCTGCCTGGTCGCCTTCCAACTCCTGCTGCTGGCCGGCTATGCCTATGCCGCGCTGATCAGCCGGCTGCGCCCGCTGCAGCAGGTCCTCGCGCACAGCCTGCTGCTGGCCGCAGCCGCGGCCTGGCCGGGCGTCTCCCGCCTGGCGGCGACCGCCTCCGCCGATCCCCTTCCGCCCGTGCTGCGCGTCCTGCTGCTGGTGATGGCCGGAACGGGGCCCGCCTACCTGCTGCTCGCCGCGGGCAGCACGCTGCTGCAAAGCTGGCTGGCGCGGGCCATGCCCGGCTGGAATGTCTACCAGCTCTACGCCGTCTCCAATGCCGGCTCTTTGATCGGGCTCTTCGCCTACCCCCTCCTCGTGGAGCCCTACGTCTCCCTTCCGGTCCAGCAGGCCGTGTGGCGGGGCTTGTTCGCGGGCTATGGCCTGCTGCTGGCGGGGCTGGCGGTGGTGTTGCTCCGGAAGGGCGGGACGGGGGCGTCCCGGCTCCAGGAGGAGGAGGAGCAGAGCGGGACGGGGGCGTCCCGTCTCCAGGGGAATCCCCATTGGTGGTGGATCCTGCCGCTGCTGAGCTCGTTCCTGCTGACGGCGGCCACGGCGTGCCTGACGCAGGACATCACGCCGATGCCCATGGTCTGGTGCCTCCTGCTGGGCGCGTTTCTGCTGAGCTATGTGGTGGGCTTTTCCCGGGTGGGCGAGACGCAGACGCCTCTCTGGGGGCTGCTGGCCGTGGCCTTCATGGCCGTCTTTGCGCTCTTCCGCGGGCAGGGGTGGGGCAGCCTGACCCTGCTCCTCTTCCTGGGCGCGGGGGTGGTGCTGTTCGGGGGGCTCTTCCTGTGCGGCCGGCTCTATGCGGCCCGGCCGCCGGCCGGGCGGCTTCCGGTCTACTACCTGGCCATTGCCGCCGGCGGCGCGGGGGGCGGGCTGCTGGCGGGCGTCGTGGCGCCGCTGCTGCTGAAGGGCGTCTTCGAGTACGGGGCCATCGCGCTGGCGCTGGCGCTGCTGATCGCCTTTTTCACCTTCCAGCAGCGCCGGAAGATCGATTCCGTGGAAGTGTGGCTGACGGCGCTGGCGGCGCTGGCGGTGGGCGTGTTCGAGCCCCTCATTTTCGGGAGCCAGGTCAGCCACTCGATCTGGCGGAACCGGAACTTCTATGCGGTCCTGCGGGTCAGCGACTCGCCGGTGACCAGCAAGTACGGCGATCAGCTGGGCCGGATGCACTGCCTGGTGCACGGCTCCACGGTGCATGGCTTCCAGACGCTGACGGCCACCCAGCGGGATGTGCCCACGCAGTATTATGGCCACAATGGCGGCGGGTATCCGATCCGGCGGCAGCTCGCGCTGCATCCGAAGCAGGCGCTCCGCGTGGGGGTGGTGGGGCTGGGGACCGGCACGCTCGCGGCCTACGGGCGCGAGGGGGACACGGTTCGCTTCTACGAGCTCAACCCGCAGGTGGCCGAGGTGGCGTGGAACACGAACCTGTTCACTTATCTCGCGGACAGCCCGGCCCGGGTGGAGGTGGTGATGGGGGATGCGCGCCTGTCGCTGGAGCGGGAGCGGGCGGCGGGGGAGGCGCCCTGGGATGTGCTGGTGGTGGACGCGTTTTCGGGGGATTCGGTGCCGATGCACCTGCTGACCCGCGAGGCGGTGGCGCTGTTCCTGGCGCGGACGGCGCCGGAGGGGCAGGCGGTATTCCACATTTCGAACCGGTTTATCGACCTGCTTCCGCTGCTCAAGGCCGCTGCCCGGGACCAGGGGGTCCGATTCTTCGCCTGGCACAACCGGGTGGCGCAGGGCCAGATGGAGTCGGACTCGCGCTGGGTGGTGCTGACGCGCTCGGCGGCGGCCTTTGGAACCAGCGGCAACATGGTGGCGATTTCCGAGGCGGATATTCCGCCCTTTCCGCTCATGACGGATGAGCGGGGCAGCGTCCTGCATTTGATTGATTGGGGGCAGAGCCGGATGGAAGCGTATTTGCATCATCCGGGGGGCGGGCGGGGAAGCGGAGCGTTCGCTGATCCTCGGCCGGACGGGCGGAACGGCGGTCACCGCTAGCGCCCCTTCCCTCGGGGCGCGAGCGGTTCTGCGGCTCGCCCCCGCTCGCCTTCGCCCGCCATTCGCCTCGTCCGGCCTCGGGCGAACGCTACGCTTCCCCGCCCGCCCCCCGGATTCCGCTTGGGGTGAAGATCGCGCGGGCGGTACCGCGCTCCCACCAGAGGGCTCGCGGCGCTCGCCCCTTCGTCCGTTGGGCCAACGGGGGTCCCTTTAGTCGCTTTTGTCGTTTTCGTCCCTTCCTTTTGCCGCCAAATTCGTCGTTAAACTGTTGACAGGGCTTTCCTTGGACCGCTATTCTTGATAGATTGACGATGTGATATTCAGGAGGACTCCATGGCTGATTCTGTCAAGCCGGTAGATACCCGCTATTATGCCCCGCCTTCCTGGCTGATTGGCGCGGGCGCGGCCCTGGTCGCCTTTTTTGTGTACCTGATGACGAGCGGATCCATCGCCTTTCCGGGCCGCTCCATCACCATCCTGGTGGATTACGCGGGCGTCAAGGGCACGCAGCCCCTGCTGTACCCGCTTTACCAGGCCATGGTGGGGCTGTTCTCCCACCTGCCCGTGTTCAGCCTTCCCGCCAAGATCGGGCTGCTGAGCTCCTGTGTCGCCTGGGGGGCGCTGACCCTGCTGTTCAGCATCATGACCAACCTGGTCTACCGGGCCATCGAAGAGGAGATGCCCATCAAGACCCGCTGGATCGCGGCGTTGACGGCCGGCCTCGTGGCCGTGGCCTTCCTGGCCTTCTGCAAGCCCTTCTGGTATGCGGCCAACCGGGCCGATTACGCCTGCTTCCACCTGCTGCTGCTGCTGGCCATGGCCCGGCTCTTCTTTTACTGGCAGGACCATCCGCAGAAGGACTGGGTGCTGGCGCTCTTCGCCCTGTGCTACGGGCTGGGCACCGCCGAGTTCGCCACGTTCATCATCTTTGCCCCTGTTTTCGGCATGACCATCCTGGTGATGCTGGCCATCTCCGGCCGGCTGAACACCGCCCGCGTGCTGATGATGGCCTTCTGCGCGCTCCTCGGCCTCGGCTTGTATATCGGGATGGCCTGGCGCTATGCGCATGCGCCCCTTGCCGCCGCGCAGGCGACCAGCGTGCTGGGCGCCCTGCTGTTCATCGTGAAGGCGCAGCTGAACCTGATCATGCGCAGCCTGCCCACCGTGGGCTGGCTCATCGTGGGCGTCACGACCTTCATCCCCTGGATCATCCTGGTCCCGCTCCACCGCCGCGGGCTGCGCAGCGAGACGGGCTGGAGCTTCATCAGCCTGCACCTGATCTTCACGGCGCTGCTCTTCGCCCTGCTGTTCGACTTCATCCTCTCCCCCTGGCGCGTGCTGGGCGAGGTGAACCTGCTGGTGACGCCCTACCTCTGCGCGGCCATGGTGTTCGGCTATCTCGCCGCGTTCTGGATCGTGGAGGAGCATAATCCCTGGGCCAAGGGCAAGGACAGCCGCCTGGACATCTTCCGCAAGCGCCTGTGCCGGACCCTGGCCATTGCGATCGCGGTGCTGGCCCTCGCGCCGATGGTGCTGAACTTCCGGGCCGGCAACGTGCGCCAGGCCCGCGTGTTCGACGGGCTGGCCCGGGACATCATCAAGGCCATGGGCGAGCGCAAGTGGCTGGTGACCGACGGCTCGCTGGACAACCACCTCCTGCTCGCCTCCAAGGAGATGAAGAAGGACCTCCGCCTGATGGATATGAGCCGCGGCGAGGACAAGCGCCACATGCGCGAAATTTCCGCGCAGTTCGACCAGACCCGCCTGAAAAACCAGGCCGAGCTGGGGCTGGTGCCGTTCCTCCAGGAGTGGATGCGGGTCGATCCGGAAGTGGACAAGAAGCTGGCGCTGATGGTCCTGCCGGATCTCTGGTATGGCGCGGACCACACGCCGGTGCCCTTCGGCATGGTGTTCCTGGGCGTGCCCGAGACCACCACGATGGACCTGGACGCCCTGCGGATTCAGGACCGGAAGATCTGGGCCAACTCGCAGAAGATGGCGCCGCAAAAGGGGACGCCCATCGTGATGAACATGTGGGGGTCGTTCAACCGCCAGATGAGCATGATGGCCAACAACCTGGGCGTGCTGCTGGAGGACGCCTCCAAGCCCCAGGAGGCGTATGCCACCTACGGCCTCTCGCGCAGCATGGAGTCCAACAACCTCAGCGCCCTGCTCAACCAGTTCGCCATGATCAAGGCCGGGTACCAGGCGTCCGACGCCAAGGCCGTCACCAACCAGCTGGCGGCCATGGAGGTCGGCATCCTGGACAACTTCAACGTGTGGCGCCTGTCGCGCTATTACGGGTATGTGCGCGCGCCGGAGGCCTTTGCGGCCATGGGCTGGACGTGGGCCCTGTCCGGGTATCCGGGCCTGGCCGTCTCCGGGCTCAAGCGGGCGCTCTCCCTGTCCAAGGACGCCCAGGTGTCGGACGATGTGGACATGGCGCTGGCGTCGATCTACATGACGCAGGGGCTT
>CAXNFL010000134.1:0-6076 GCA_964201555.1 Kiritimatiellia bacterium | reverse complement strand
CCCCAGCGCCAGCAGGACCAGGGTGAGCCCGGCAATCAGGCCCTTGCGCCGCAGCAGGCCGTGCAGGATTTTCCGGAAGTCGAGCTTCCCCAGGAACTGATCCGCGCCCCCGGGCTTCAGGATCGGCGAGCCCTTCCGCGCCGTGACGGGCGGCGCAAAGACGGCGGGGCCGGCCCCGCGCCTCGGCCCCCCTGGCTCCGCGCCTGGCTCCGGCGGAAGGGAGGCCATCTGGTCCCGGATGCGGAATTCGCCCGGCGTCCCTTTTCCCGTCGTATCTGTTGGATCAGGCATGCTGCCTCTCAAAATCTGAAATGATGAGCTCCACGAGCCCGCCCTGGATCACAGGCTCGCGCAGCAGGCAGGCCCGGTCGACCGCCAGCTTGCAGATCCGGTTGATCTGCCGCGGGCAGCCCTTCGAAAATTGATACAGCGGCTCGATGCAATCGGCGGAAAAGACCTCGGGATTGGCCGCTCCGGCAACGGTCATCCGGCGAAGCAGATAGGGCCACAGCTCTTCGCGGCGCAGCCAGTCCAGATGATAGAAAAGCCCGACCCGCTGGTAAACCTGCGGCAGGTCGCGCAGCATCGTCTTCATCTCGGGCTGTCCCGCCAGGATAATGCTGATGGCCGCCCTCCCAGGCTCGTTGAAGTTCGTCAGCGTCCGCAATCCATCCGTCGTCTGCGCGTCCAGCATCTGGGCCTCGTCGATGATCAGCAGGCAGTGCCGGCCGAACCGGGCGATCCGCTCCTGGGCCAGCCGCTGGAACTCCTGCAGCAGGTCGTACCGGCTGGCCGGCCCGCCCACGCCCCGCTCGGGCTGGAGCCCCGCGTTGAGATGGCGCAGGATGTCCTCGAACGGAAGAGCCGCATTCCGGATTTCAACCATAACATAAAGATCCGGGGGAAGCCTCCTTTTTAATGCGTTCAGGGTCATGGTCTTCCCCGCCCCGATCTCCCCCGTCAGGGCCGCCATCCCCATCCCCCGGTCGCCGACGAAATACAGCAGCCGGGCCAGCGCCTCGCCGTGCGCATGGCTTTCAAAAAAGAAATCGGGATCGGCAATCGCCTCGAAGGGCGTTTGCTTCAGACCCCAGAACTCCCGGTAGTTAATCACCGACGACCGCCCTCCCCTCGGCCAGCGCGGTGAACGCGGCTTTCATCCGGGCGATATAGGCGTCGAAATGATACACGCGATTCACAAACTCGCGGCCCTGTTCGCCCAGCCGGCGGGCCTCGTCCTTGTGGGTCATCAGGAAATCGAAGCGGGCCGCCATCGTCCGGATATCCATCCAGGGAATCAGGTACCCGGTCTCGCCGTCGCGCAGCCAGTCCCGGATTCCGCCCGCATCGAAGCCCACCACCGGCAGACCGAATCGCAACACCTCGAGCCCGATCGTGGCGATCGGCTCGGGCCAGACGGAGGGGACCGCCACCACCGTGGCGTCCGCATAGCAGGCCGCCAGCTCCTCCTGGGAGACAAATCCGGCAAAGCGGACCCGGTCGCCCAGCCCCAGCTTCTTCGCCAGTTCCTCGCAGTACGCCTGGTGGGATCCGCTGCCCAGCACCACCAGCTCGAACCGCTCGCGGCACAGCGCGAGAGCCCGCAGCAGCACATCCAGCCCCTTGCCTCGGATGATCTGCCCCGCGAAGACGATCCGGTTGCGATCGGAAAACGACGGCGTGAAGGTGGCAGGCCGCGGCACCGGGATGGGCGGGAACAGGTGGATGCGCTCCGGATCGAAACCCTGGCGGATCAGCTCTTCCCGCATATACTCGGAGACGACAAAATAGGCGGTGAACAGCTTGTTCACCTGGATGCAGGCCTGCTGCTCGCGGTAGCTCACCCACTTGAAACCGAAGCGGCCGGCGTTCCGGTCGCGGCCCAGGAACGCGAGGCAGGGGAAGAGGCAGCACAAGCCGACTTTCTTGACGCAGATGCACCGGCTCCAGGGAAAATACTTGTACCGGCGCATGCAGTAGATGTCGTGATCGTGCTCCATGCGGACCAGCGGCACGCCGCTCGCCGCCAAGGCCTCCAGCACCGGCACCGAAATGCACTTGTGCACGTAGATCAGGTCGGGCGCCTCCTGCTTCACCGCCTCGGCGGTTTGCGCGCGGACGGTCGCGGGGTCGCCATCGAACTCGACAAACCGGGCGCTATCGAAGAGCTTCCCGAAGACGTCCTCGTCCTTTCCGCTCCGCTTCCAGAACAGGCCGGACAGGCGGAACGTCTCGCGCAGGTGGGGCGCGGTGACCATGATGTTCTGCTCGGCGCCGGCCATGCGCCCGAACGTTTCGTGGACAAACAGGATTTTTTTCACAGCAGGCAGGTCCGTGGCCATTTCGTGCCTTTCTCCCAGTCAAACCAGACGCGGCCCGTTTGCTCGACCAGCCGCATGCTCCGGCTGCTCTCCTCAAAGAACGCCCGGCGACCCCTCACGCGGACGGCCCGGCGCACCTCGCCCACGACTGCCGGCCCTGCGGCCTTCGGATGAAGCAGGGCCACCAGCTGGTAAATCTTATCGGCCCAGCCGCAGGCCGGCACCACATCGCGCCAGTCCGGCTCCGCCTCGCCGGCCCGGCCACCAAATCCGGCGGCGTTATCAAACGCGCCCGTGGCGGTCTGCCGGCGGAGAATGAACTCCACGTGCGGCGCCCAGGTCTCGTCAGGCGACCGCCCGCTGCGCGCCAGGGACGTCAGCACGCCGGCCGCCGCCCCCACGAACACGGGAGCCTGCGCGGCCGGGCGGTTGTCGTAGGCCATGGCGGCAAATCCGCCTTCGCTCAACGCCTGACTCCGCAGGAAACCCTCAACGGCCTCCCCCGCTTGTTTAAAACGGTCGTCATTCAGGCAGCGGGTCAACAGGGCTAGCGCCGGCAGGCAGCGCGCGGCCAGCAGCGCATTGGCGGGGGCCCCGGGCCGGCTGGAGACCGGCATCGCCCCGGCGAGCGCGCCGCCCTTGACCTGGGCGGCCAGCAGGGATTCGGCCGCCCCGCGGATATAGGGCTCCATCCGCTCGCGGCTTCCCGTCGCCTCTCCGTACGCGATCAGCACTTCCACGATCGCCGCCACGCCGGCGGGCGAACAGGAGTCGTACTCGCTCTGCAGCCAGTTGTTGAAGGTTCGCAGCGCCTTGTTCCACAGCTCCAGGAACAGGCGCCCCTCGACGAACTGCTCCGCCAGCCGGTCGAGGGCCGGATCCGGAGTCCGGCCGTTCTCCTTGAGGAAGGCGCGCGCGCGGAGCAGGGCCGCCACCAGGATCGGCTCGTAGGGCATGCCGCCCTCGAAGGGGTTTGAATCAAAATAGGAACAGCGGAAGGCCCCGTTCGCCAGCTGGGCGCGGCCGATTTCCGCCAGGGCCCCTTCGATCCGGTCCAGCCAGGCGGCCTCGGGCGCCGCGCGGTGGCGGCTCATCCAGCCCTCGAGCAGGCCCTCGTAGCGCCAGTCGAAGCCGGGCCCGCAGTAGGCCATGGCGGCGCCACGGGGCCCCACCACGGGGCCGTAGTAGCCCTCCGGTCCGCGCATGCCGGCGAACCACAGGTCGAGTCGGCCCCCGGCTTCCGCCAGGGACGCGCTAGTTGTCGCGAGTAAGTTCATAGGCTAGGGAGCTGCTGAAATACCGGGTCCAGGAACGGGTGACGTAACGTTGGGCGCGCCAGTCGGCCGCGCCATCCGCCCAGGCGTGGCAGCCGATCCGGCGCAACAGTTTTTCCGCCAGGGCGGCCATAACTCCTTCGATCGGCTGGAGCCCGGCGCTTTCGACGATGCGGAAGCCCGCCGCGCGGAAGGCGGCCTCGAGGTGGCGCGGCTCGTACTTGCGCTCCGGCCCGCGATTCCAGTTGCGGCCCAAGGCGTAGTTCTTCTGCCGCATGCGGCGGTAGCGGTTCATGTGGAGATAAAAGCGGTTGGACACCACCACCAGGGCCGAGCCGCCGGGCGCCAGGACCCGGTGCATCTCCCGCAGCAGGGGCCGGGGGTCCTCGAAATGCTCCAGCCGCTCGTAGCAGGACAGCACGGAGACGTGGCCGTCCGGCAGGGGAATGGCCACCCGCTCCGGGTCGGCGTTGTTCAGGTACTCAAAGCGGCCCGGCGGATTCAGCCGGGCGAAGCGCTCGCGGATGAACCGGCCGATTCCCAAGGTGAGATCATAGGCGTACACGACCTCCGCCTCAGCGCCGCCGGCATTCAGCAGCTGGAACACCACATCGCCGTTGAAGGAAAGGAGGTCCAGGACGCGGGGCCGGGAGTACCGCGCCATCATCGCGCCCAGGCGGCCGGTCATATACTGGAACTTGGCCGAAAAGCGGAGATCCGAGTCCACGTGCAGCGTCTTGCCGTCGATGTGGATGCCCTTGTACCAGAGCAGCTTGTCCCGGAAATCGGCGATCTGCTCGAGGCTCCACAGGTGGGGCCGGATATCGGCGTGAAAGCGCTTGGGCCGGGGGGTGAAGGCGTTGAAATCGAGGACTTCCGAGACCGGCCGGCGATTGGGGGCCGGGGGATCGTCGTCGCGGTAGCCCAGGCAGACGACCCCGAAGTTCTTCAGGTGGGCGGGGGCCCCCAGCGCCTTGCGCAGGCCGTCGGGGTTGCGGATCCCCCCGAGGTAGATGGCGCCGAGTCCGTTCGCTTCCGCCGCCATGAGCAGCGCGGCGATGGCCAGCCCCATGGAGATCTGGGCGGTGCTGCAGGGGTTGCGCAGCTCGAGGGAGATGTCGTAGAAAACGGCAACCAGGACGGGGGCGTCGTAGAAGTAGGATTGCTGCGCGTCGCTCATCCGGCAGGCCTTGATGCGGACGGCCGGATCGGTGATGGCCACGAACTGCCACAGCTGGCGGTTGCAGGCGGTGGGCATGAGGGTGGCGGCGCGGACGACCTCTGCGATCAGGGACTGGGAAACGGGCTTATCCTGAAAAACGCGCGTGCTGCGACGTTGCTCCAGCAAGGTCAGGAAATCGCACCCCGACATGGGCGGGTTTGTCTCTTCCCCGGCAGAAGAATTCATAGGCGGGCATTCTATATGGAAGGCCGCCACTGGGCAACGCTTATAATCAGGTCCAGAGGGGGATTTTGCCCCCCCTGCCGGGGGCCCCTCTTCTCTTATCCGTCTGCTCCGTGTGCTCCGTGGTTAAAAGGTTCCCGTGCGGGGTCCCGCGCTAGTCGTGTTGCTTGGCAAACGGATTGACCACCACAACGCCGCCATAAAACTGGCCGGCATTCAGGTCTTCGGACAGGATTCGGTCGCAGCCGCGGCTTTCCGCCGCCGCCACGATGGCGGCATCCCAGAAGGTTATTCCATAGAGACCGTGCAACTCGACGGCCCGCCTGACAAGCGGCGGCGTTTGGGGCACCACCTGCAGACGCTCCAGCAAGGCCAGTTGGCGCAAGACGACATCCTGGCGCTGCCCCAGTTTGCCGAGGGCCACATTCGCGTATTCCTGCAACACTTGCGTGGAGACAACGCCGCTCCCTGAACGAAGGGCGTCCCCGATCAAGGCCAGGGCGCGTTTCTGCTTGGCGGCATCCCTGCCATCGTTGGCGTACACCACAACGTTGGAGTCGAAGAAATCGAGGCCCATGCTCACCTCCGCGTCCGTTGCGCGTCCTCGCGATTGAAGCGGAATCCCTTCGGCGAGTGCCCGGCGTGGGCGGTGGCGTTCCGGATGAACTCGTCCGCCACCTGGCTGCGGTCCTCCCGCGCCGTGAGGCTCTGCAGGAAATCCCGCACCAGCTGGTTCACGGACGTCCCATGCTGGCGTGCATATTCGCGCGTTCGTTTAACCGTCTCGGCATCCGCGGCAAGCGTGATATTCATGGCGGCACTCCCTTTCTTGCATACAATTATGCACGTATGTGCACCCTGTGTCAATCCGGCTTGCCATCACTATTTCGCCTCCTTGCAGACTCTCCCTGCAGCCTGTCTCACAGGTAGGGCGGCCAGTCCCTTGGCCGCCGCCACGGCGAATGCAAATTAGGGCGCGGGGGCCTCACAAACAAAGCCGCCGCACGCAGTGCGGCGCCACACGCTTCGCGCCAAATCATGTCGCCGATTGAATCCTCGACATCCGCGTTGATCCG
>CAXNFL010000133.1:0-6076 GCA_964201555.1 Kiritimatiellia bacterium | reverse complement strand
GTTGGTCGAAAATGACCGATCAGGATCTGGCCATTCGCCTGTTGAATCGAAACTGCTACGATCTGGATCCGTCGCGGCCCTTTTTGCCCACCTCGCCGGTGATGGGGATGGGGCATGGCCATTACTTGTTCCGCGATGCGCAGGGCCTGGAGGTGTTTCAAATCCAGTCCCGGTCGAGATGCACGGCTTACACGGAGTTTGGCTGCCCGGGACCGTCCTCCGTCGAGGATCTCCGCAAAATCATTCCCGAACAGGACCTGTTTCCGCCTCGGGCGGGAACCGCCTGGGAGACGCACCACGCTTTCAACGCCTGGGTGGAGGAGTCTTGGCTGCAGACGGATGTCATGGAGGACTACTTTGGCCCAAGTGGTTCCCTCGAGCAGTTTGTCGAGCACGGTCAACGGCTTCAAGCCGAGGGGTACAAGTGCATTTTTGAGGAGGCCCGCCGTCAGAAGCCGACCTGCTCCATGGCGTTGAACTGGTGCTTCAATGAGCCCTGGCCCAGCGCGGTCAACAACAACCTGATCAGCTGGCCCTCGACGCCCAAGCCCGCCTACGTCGCCGTTGCAGCGTCCTGCAGGCCCGTGCTTGCCAGTGCGCGGATCCCGAAGTTCCGGTGGAAGTCCGGGGAGACGTTCTCGGTGGAACTCGGCATGCTGAGTGATTGGCCTGAAAAAACGGATGGCGGTCCGATGGAGGCCTGGCTGCGCATTGGGCAACAGGAGGAGCAGTTGCTGTTGCGCTGGGAGGTCCCCTCACTCGAGGCTAACGTCAATATGGCCGGTCCGATTGTCCGCTACGTATTGCCCCCTGTTGATGCCCGTGAAATGGTGCTGAGCCTGCGCATGCCAGGCAATCCGGAGCGGGACTCGCAGTACACCTTGATGTATCTCCCGGCCGTTGCCAAGGATGACAACCAGCGGGCCGTGCTTAATCTTTAAGGCGCCTGCTTGTTCGCCTGAGACAGGATTACGCCTGCCTCATGTTTCCGATGCCACGGGCTGATTTTTAATATTCTGCATGAAGTACAGTCCTGCCTTCTCGTTCGTGGATATTACGCCAGTGGATACTACGCCATTGACAAGGGGGCGGAACTTCCTTGAATATAAAGAATCATGGTTAAGGGAGCAACGGGTAATGGATATTTTTTCAAAAGTGCTTGAGAATCCGCGCGATTATGATTTCAACGTCGAAACGCTCGGCGAATGCAAGATCAACTCGCCCGTCCGCATTCAGGACTTCCTGACCGAGGGCGCCCGCTGTGTGATTTCCCTGGATGTGGAACAGCTGCGCTGCACCTCTGAAAAGCTCGGGATCATGGCCTCCTTCGAAAAGGCGGGCCCGCACAAGAATATTTTCCACGACCCCGCCTGGAGCCGGGCCGCCATCGTCACCTGCGGGGGACTCTGCCCCGGGTTGAATCACGTCATCAAGGGCGTGGTCGAAATCCTGGCGTTCGATTACGGCATCAAGACCATTTACGGGATCCGCTACGGCTACCGCGGCTTCATCCCTCGCTTCGGCTATACGCCGATGCTGCTGGACCCGGAGATTGTCGACACGATCCATGAAAAGGGCGGCACGCTGCTGGGCTCCTCCCGGGGGCAGCAGGACACGGGCGAGATTGTCGACACGCTGACCCGAATGAACATCAACCTGCTGTTCTGCATCGGCGGGGACGGCACGCTACGGGCGGCCAGCGAGATTTCGGATGAGTGCCGCAAGCGGCGCCTGGGCGTCAGCGTGATCGGCATTCCCAAGACGATCGACAACGACCTCAACTTCGTCGGCCGGACCTTCGGCTTCGAAACGGCCGTGGCGGAGACCACGCCGATCGTCCAGGCGGCGCATATGGAAGCCAAGGGCGTGGCGAACGGCGTCGGGCTGGTCAAGCTGATGGGGCGCGATTCCGGCTTCATCGCGGCCTACGCCTCGCTGGCGCACCCGGTGGTCAACTTCTGCCTGATTCCGGAGCTCGACTTTGAATTGCACGGGGAGAGCGGCCTTCTCCGGGCCCTCGAGCGCCGCTTTGCGAGCGGCAAGGACCACTGCGTGATCGTGGTGGCGGAAGGCGCGGGCCAGAAACTGATCAAGGACGAGCCGGAGCGGCGGGACGCCTCGGGGAACATCCTCAAGAAGGACATCGGCGAGTTCCTCAGGCGCGAAATCCAGTCCTATTTCGACGGCCGCAAGTTCGAGGCATCCGTCAAGTATTTCGACCCCAGCTACTCGATCCGCAGCATTCCCGCGCGCGGCACCGATGCGATCCGCTGTTACCTGCTGGCCCGGAACGCCGTCCACGCGGCCATGGCCGGCCGGACCAACTGCGTGGTCGGAAACCAGCACAACAACAACAATTCGTACAGCCTCATTCCCATTCCCCTGGCCACGATCGAGCGGCAGAAAGTGGACTTGAAGAGTGACCTGTGGAAAGCGGTCGTGGACGCGACCTGCCAGCTTCACTATTTCGTGAACGGGGCCGACAAGAACCGCATGGGCTAGCAGCGGAGGACGATCATGAGCGATACACCGACCGGAGCACCCAGTCCCAGTTTGCATTTTGTCCGCCAGATCATTGCCGACGATCTGAAATCAGGCAAGTATGGCGGCCGCGTGTGCACCCGCTTCCCGCCCGAGCCGAACGGCTACCTCCACATCGGCCACGCCAAGGCCATCTGCCTGGACTTCGGCATGGCGCTGGAGAACGGGGGCCGCTGCCACCTCCGCATGGACGACACCAATCCGGTCAAGGAGGAGGTCGAGTACATCGAGTCCATCCAGGCGGATGTGCGCTGGCTGGGCTTCGACTGGGGCGAGAACTTCTATTTCGCTTCGGATTATTTCGGCCGCATGGCCGAGTGCGCCGTGCAGCTGATCCGCATGGGCAAGGCCTACGTCTGCGAGCTGACCGCCGAGGAGTGGAAGGACTACCGCGGCGTGCCGACCCGGCCGGGCCGTGAGAGCCCGACCCGCAACCGGCCCGTCGAAGAGAATCTCGATCTATTCGAGCGGATGCGGAAGGGCGAGTTTCCGGATGGCGCGCGGGTCCTGCGGGCCAGGATCGACATGGCGTCGCCCAACATCCACATGCGCGACCCGGTCCTGTACCGGATTTTGCACGCCACGCATCCGCATACGGGCGACATCTGGTGCCTCTATCCCACGTATGATTTCGCCCACTGCCTGGAGGACTCCTTCGAGTCCATCACGCATTCCATCTGCACGCTGGAGTTCGAGGTGCACCGGCCGCTGTACGACTGGATCCTGGAAACGCTGGGCCTGTACCGGCCGCAGCAGATCGAGTTCGCGCGCCTGAACCTCAGCTACACGATCATGAGCAAGCGCAAGCTGCTGGACCTGGTCAAGGAAGGGCGGGTCAAGGGCTGGGATGATCCCCGCATGCCCACCATCTGCGGCCTCCGCCGCCGGGGCTACACGCCCGAGGCCATCCGCGCCTTCTGCGAGGTGATCGGCGTGACCAAGTTCAACAGCCTGACGGACATGGCGCTGCTGGAGCACTGCCTGCGCGAGGACCTGAACAAACGGGCGCCGCGCGTGATGGGCGTGGTGAAGCCGCTCAAGCTGGTTATCGACAACTATCCGGCCGATGCCGAGGAGACCTTCGAGGCGGTCAACAACCCCGAGGATCCCTCCGCCGGCAGCCACCGCGTGCCGTTCTGCCGTGAACTGTATATCGAGCAGGACGACTTCATGGAGGTTCCGCCGAAGAAATTTTTCCGCCTGGCGCCCGGCCAGGAAGTGCGGCTTCGCTACGCCTGCCTGGTACGGTGCACGAGCGTTGTCAAGAATGACGCCGGCGAGGTGATCGAAGTGCACGCCGATTACGATCCGCTGTCGCGGGGCGGCACCTCGCCCGACGGGCGCAAGGTGAAGGGCACCATCCACTGGGTTTCCGCGCACCATGCCGTGCAGGCGGAGCTGCGCCTGTACGACCGGCTGTTCACGCTGGAGAACCTGGCGGACATGCCCGAGGACAAGGATTTCCGCGATTTCCTGAATCCGGCCGCGCTGACGGTCGTGAAGGGCTGGGTGGAGCCGGGAACCGCGTCGGCCGCGGCCGGCGCCCGATTCCAGTTCGAGCGGGTGGGCTACTTTACGGTGGATCCGGACAGCAAGCCGGGCGCGCCGGTCTTCAATCGCACGGTGACCCTGAAGGATTCCTGGGCTAAAGCGGCGGGCTGAGTCCGAAGGGGTGGGGCGAAGCCTCCGGCTGAGCCGTCGTATAAGGGCGGGATATCGTATGAACCCAACGGATATTCCTGCGGTTTATCGGGCGATCAAGCGATATTACGAGACCCACGATTCGCCGGTTGCCCGGTTCATCGCCGTGCGGACCAACGATCCTTTCCGGGTGTTGGTGTCCACGATTCTCAGCGCCCGCTCCCGTGACGAGACCACCTTGAAGGTTAGCGCCCGGCTGTTCGAGCGGATCCGCACGTTCGAGGATCTTGACCGGATGCCGGTGAAGGAGCTTGAGCGGGAATTGCATCCGCTGGGATTTTTCAATTCCAAGACCCGGATGCTGAAGGCGCTCCCGGCGGCGATGAAGACCCTTTTCGGGGGGATCATTCCCCAGACGGTGGAAGAGCTGGTCCAGCTTCCGGGCGTGGGACGAAAGACCGCCAACCTGGTCGTGGCCGAAGCGTTCAATAAGCCGGCCCTGTGCGTGGACGTCCACGTGCAGCGCATCTGCAATCGGCTGGGCTTGATCAAAACCCGGACCCCGCTGGAAACCGAGAACGAGCTGCGCCGCCTGCTGCCCAGGCGCCTCTGGCGCTCCTGGAACCGGTATCTGGTGGCCTTCGGACAGACCCAATGCCTGCCGGTCCGGCCTAAATGCCACACATGCCCGTTGCTGAATTACTGCGACACAGGCAGGGCCCGGGCAGGGGCCTGATTACCTTTGGCCGTAGCGGTTCGCTTCTTCATACAGGGCGAGGATGTTTTCAATAGGGGTCACGGGCTGGATGGCGTGGCAGGAGCAGACGATGTAGCCGGTGTTGTCGCAGCCCAGCGTGTCGATGCAATGCCGCACTTCGGCCCGGACGTCATCGGGCGTTCCGAACGGCAGGATCCTCTGATTTTCGATGCCGCCATGGAAGCAGATCCGGTGTCCGAACTCCCGCTTGAGCTCAATCGTATCCATGCCCGGGCAGTTCCATTGGACGGGATTGATGATGTTGATTCCCATGGCGACCAGTTCGGGAAGGAAGACGCGGCAGCTGCCGTCGTCATGGTGCATGACCTTGATGCCGAACTCGCGCGCGAGGTTGATCATCCGGGCGTGGTGGGGCTTGTAGAACTCCCGGTACAGGGCCGGGGAGATCAGGGGGCCTGTCTGGCTGCCCAGGTCGTCGGTCACCTGGGTGACGTCAATCAAGCCGTCGCAGGCTTCGAACATGGCGCGGTGATAGGCCAGGAAGAAGTCGGAGATGAAGCCGATCAGGGCATGGGCGAAGTCGGGATCTTCCAGCGGGTCGAGAAGGGACTGCTCAAGCCCGCGCAGCAGGTTGTGGTAGTAGAAGGGGGCCATGTAGCCGCACTGGGTCAAATGGGTTTTGCGGGCTTCCTGGAGCTGGGCGGGCATGGCGGAGAAGTCGAACCACTCCGCTTTGGGCCAGGGGTGGCGCTGCAGGTCATCGAGGGTCCGGGCCTGCGCCAGGACCGGTTCGGCGGTTTCGCTGTAAACGCCGGAGCCGTAGTCCATGGTCCGGGAGCGGATGCCCCAGTGGTCGATGGTTTCGCCCTCCGGCAGGCGGGGCAGGGGCGGGCCGATGTAGGCGGGCTCGAAGGCCATGAATCCGTCAAGGTGAAGGGCGGCCCGGAAGTTGGTGTTTCCGAAATGGGCGCGGAGTTTCGCCTGCACTTCGGGGGTGCACCAGATGTCCGTGGGGAAACGATCCAGCGGCTGGCGGTTGATGGCGGCGAGCATGCGTTCGCGGGAGTTCATGGGGGTCATCGGTGTGCCTTCCAGGCGGCCATGGTTTGACCGCCATTCACCTTCTGGAGCAGGCGGAGCCCGTTGGCGTAAAAGATCCCGTGGCGGTCTTCCTGG